>JAQUFK010000164.1 GCA_028684695.1 Methanosarcinaceae archaeon
GCAACCTTTTTCTTTTAGGGTCTGGAGCTGAGCCTCATACGAATAAACGAACTCATCCTGCACAGCTATTCCTGTTGCAAGAGCTGGATCAAGAGGAGAATGATGCTTATACCCTCGAGTTTTCATCTCCTTTACAAGTGCCTCGTGCCTCAGGTATAGGGCTTTTAGTTTCCCGACCCAGCGCAGGGTTTCAGGGTGGTGTGAATAGGCTTTTTTGTGCTGGGTTATGATGATCCAGAGCGCGTGCAATTCTCTGTGTTCTCCTAAAAGGTGTTGCCTGCACAGGTTCTTAGGGGGAAGATCCCAGATTCTCATTTTGGAAAACTCCATTATAGAGAATCTAATCTGCTTTGAGGGTTTTTAAAGCTGGTTCTTTGGAACTACTGGACTGTACCAAAAACTATTTTAATATAAAGCTCTATGTAAAGCAATACTAAGAAGCCTGCGACCGTGGTTTAGTGGCTATGACCTGAGCTTCCCAAGCTTAGAACCCGGGTTCGAATCCCGGCGGTCGCATCCCGAATTTGAATTCTTTTTTTCAGGAATTATAGCTTTTTTTATTCTATCTTAGCTTATTTCAAGGGTAACTTCATTTTCAATGATTTCAACTACGTAAATTTCAAGAAGCTTGTCGCTTTCTTCTTTTTCTTCTTCTAATTGAATTTCCCAGGAATCCGATACCGAAATGATTTTATCGTCAAGGAATTTCCCGTCTTTAGTTATTTCCACCCATACCTTTTCTCCCATAAAATCAATATACTTAGCTTCAAGGGTATAACCCTTCTCAAACTCTATTTTCTCTTCATTTCCAAGAACAAAGTGCTCTCCTTCTTGTACCCTTTTTTTCTTCCCATTTCCTAAACTCTCTTTGTCTTCCGGCTGCAAACGAGAAGTTTCCCCTTGCTCAAACCTAGAATATCTTTCGGATTCATCGAACTCTTCTGGCTCATCTGGCTCTTTAGGCATGCAGGTAATAGTAGTAATATCTTCATCCGGAGCTAAACTCGACCTGGGGTTTTCGCTCAGGAGCGTATTTGAATATTCAGCTAGGAATCCAGCTATTATGAAAAATAAAGAAGCAATCCCTATAATTCCTATAATTATTTTCCAATCTTTCTTCATATCTTTCTTCATCCCTCCCTTCTTCATATTCTTTCCTGCTTCTATTCTTTTCTTTTTCAGCTAAGGTTTTAAAAATCCAATTCAGCCCCCAAAGGTTAAACATTTAGAAAAAAACCCTCCTATTTTTTATATTCTTCTAATTTTTATAAATGTCCAAGAACTTAAAATGAATAAAATTAAAAGCAATGAGCTGTTTTATGTGACAAATTTAATACCTTCATGGCTTCCTGAGGCCTAATAATTTAAATTTTACTGTTTAATCCCAATCCCATGCTTTTGGAGCTTATATATGAAAAAAATTATATTAGGATTTCAACATGTCCTGGCAATGTTTGGGGCCACCATAACTGTTCCCCTTGTGGTAGGTTCCGCTATTGGCATGCCGCTTTCTGAAATTGCGCACCTGATTCAGGCAGTGCTGCTTGCCATGGGCATTGCGACGTTTATACAGACCGCAATCGGTTCAAAATTCCCAATTGTCCAAGGTTCGAGTTTTGCTTTCATCCCGGGTCTGATTTCCATCGGAGCCGGAATTGGAATGGCTGCAGTACAAGGGGCTCTGCTTGTGGGAGGAATTCTAGAAGGGCTCACCGGAGCTTTAGGTCTTATAGGAAAGTTAAAAAAACTCTTTTCTCCGCTCGTTACCGGAGTTACCATTATGCTGGTTGGTTTTTCTCTTTCTAATGTGGCTCTCAAATATACTTTTAACTTTTTTGCAGATCCTGCCGGAACTTCCCTTTTGCCAGCATTCATTATTGCATTTGTAACCTTTGTAACCACGCTTCTTGTCACTTTGAAAGCAAAAGGAAGCTTTAAAGCCATGCCTGTAGTCACAGGAGCTTTTGTAGGCTATCTGATAAGCATCGCTTTTGGGCTTGTAGACTTCAGTCTAGTAAAGGATCTTCCCTTCTTCAGCCTTCCTAAACTCCTGCCTTGGGGGCTGCCAATCTTTGACAAAAATGCAATTGTTATCCTGCTTTTTGCCTTCATGGTCAGTATTATCGAAAGTGTAGGAGACTACCACGCAATCTCTACTATTGCAAAACTTCCAATCGATAATGAGAAAATTAACCGCGGGATTGCCTCTGAAGGCCTTTCCTGTTCTATTGCTGGGCTTTTTGGAGCCTGTGGAACCACTAGCTATTCCGAAAACATCGGGCTTGTGGCTCTGACAAAGGTTTCAAGCACTCAGGTCGTTCAGATCGGAGCTGGAATTTTAGTCCTCTTCTCTTTTATCCCAAAATTTGCAGGGCTGCTGGCCTCTATTCCGGCTCCTGTGCTTGGAGGGCTTACAGTAGCTCTTTATGGAATGATTGGGGTTACAGGGCTTAAGCTGATTAAAGATAAAGTCGAGCTTAATGACAGAAACACCCTGATCCTTGCAAGTTCCCTTGTTCTGGGGCTTGGAGCTCCACAGCTGCCAGCCGAATTTCTGGTTCATTTTCCAGAGCTTATTGCAAGCATCTTGGAATCCGGAATGGCGGTAGGAGCTATTTCTGCAATCCTGATGGACCAGTTTCTAAAGTGAAGTTGAAGCAAAATTATAAAAAAATAAATATTAAAATACCCCACTCTCTCAAGTTTCCTATTTACACTTTTTACACATTTTAAGAAATACCGTGATATCCGAGGTTTAAAAAGATGATTAACGAGAAACGCTGGAAAGGAGTTTACTCTTTTGAGGATTCCCCTTATCTTATGGAAATCTTATCTGAGTTACGAGATAAGGAAACGGACACCATCAAATTCAGAAAAGGGCTTGTAAAGCTTGGAAGGTACATGGGCTACGAGTTTACGAAGACAATGGATTTTGAGAACCTCAGGATTGAAACTCCTCTGGAAACAACCAAAGGAATTACGGCTTCGGATCGAAAACATGTCCTTATTATAACTGTGTTACGGGTTGCAATTCCGCTTATGGAAGGCCTTATCAAGACTCTTGAATGCGCAAGGGTTGGAATTATCTCGGCGTCGAGGGGTGAGGCTCCCGATTTCAACATAGAAATGAAATACATTAAGGTTCCTCAAATTAGACCCGAAGATACCCTTATAATTGCAGATCCCATGATCGCAACAGGTTCGACGCTGTTGCGCACGATTTCAGGAATTAAGCAGTGTGGAAAGCCAAAAAGAGTAGTGCTCATGGGCATTCTTGCAGCTCCCGAAGGAATTGAGGCTATAAAGGCTGAACATCCTGATGTTGAGATCTATGTAGGAAAAATCGATAGGGAATTAAACAAAGAAGGTTATATTCTTCCCGGACTTGGGGATGCTGGAGATCGGGCTTTTGGAGAACCTTTGAATATCTCTCTTATACCTCAGATGCATAAGCTAGACTAATTAATATATCCTATTCTCTGAAATTAAATTTAGAGAGAAAGCAATGTCAATTGCCATCATTATATAATATAAATATTCAAATTATTGGATATTTATTTTTATTTAATTGTTGGCATTGATTACTCTTTTTAAATATAATGTCTAATGCCATAAAATAATTTCTAAGGTATTTACCTGCGCTATCTGGCATTTAGAAGCTTAATCTTCCTTCGCATTTTTCAGAAATTTTCCTCTTTGTTTCATAGGCCCTTTTTATACCGTTTCAGGTTTCTGAAACCTGAAACCGGTCTAATGTAACCGGTTTCGGGGAAATTCCAAATACGGTTTCAACCTATTAGGATTTGCTTTTATGGAGGCTTTGGCTTCCAGAGAAGTTGACACAAAAGCATCAAATAAATCACTTGAATTTAGAATATAAATTCACACCCATCTACCACAAAAACCCATCTACCATAAATAAAAGCAACCTTTATTCCAAAGTTTACCACAAACCTACCACAAAATCTACCACAAAATCTACCACAAAATCTACCACAAAATCTACCACAAAATCTACCACAAACCACCACAAAATCTACCACAAAATCTACCATAAATAAAACAGCATTTATTCCAAAGTTAACCACAAACCTACAACAAAAATCACCTCTGAGGCTGCTCAAGCATTTTTATATCTAAAAATGCTTGGGCA
>JAQUFK010000165.1 GCA_028684695.1 Methanosarcinaceae archaeon
TAGCTGGACGAAAAAGACCCCCGCTCTTAACAGCCTATTAAGCTCAGCTCTTTTGAAAAAAGAAACTGAAAAAGAAAAGGAAGGAAAAAAGAAAAAGAGGAAAGAATCTGGGAAATATAAAACAGAAAGGAATTGAGCTTTTAAACTTTTGGCTATCTTTATTCATACTGTTCGGGGATCTGTGATTTCTCCGGTTAGAGCTGAGGCTGCAGCTGTTGCGGGAGAGGCCAAGTAAATAAAACCTCCTTTTCCCATCCTGCCCCGGAAGTTCCGGTTGGCTGTAGAGAGGCAGACTTCTCCTTCTCCAATCACTCCCTGATGAGCGCCAAGGCAAGGTCCGCAACCCGGAGTTGCAGGAGTAACCCCTGCTTTTAAAAGAGTTTTCATAGTTCCGTTTTCGATGGCTTTAAGGAGAACTCTGCGGGAAGCCGGAATTACGATCGTGCGCACTGAAACTTGTTTTCCTTTCAGAATTTCCGCTGCAAGTTCCAAGTCCTCAAGCCTTCCATTTGTGCAGGTCCCAATAAAAACTTGATCTAGACTTGTGCCTTCAAGTTCTCCGACAGGCTTGACATTGTCCACCTGATGAGGGCAGGCTACCTGAGGCTCGATATCGGCTGCATCATAATTTATTTCCTGAACATACGAGGCCTCCGAATCCGCATAAACCGGCTCATAAGAATTTGCAGCTCTTCCTTTCAGGAAAGCAAAAGTCTTTTCATCAGGAGGCACAATCCCAGTCTTTGCCCCCATCTCGATTGCCATATTACAAAGCGTCATCCGGCCAGAGACTGAGAGTTCTTCGATTGCGTTTCCATAAAATTCAAGGGCTTTATAGGTGGCTCCTGCAATTCCGGTCTTTCCGATCAGATAAAGAGTTAAATCTTTTGCGTACACTCCTTTTTCAAGTTTTCCTTCCACAGTGATCCTAAGGCTTTCTGGAACTCGGAACCAGAGCCTGCCAGAAGCAAAAATTTCGGCCATATCCGTTGCCCCAACTCCTGTTGCAAAAGCTCCAAAAGCTCCATAGGTACAGGAATGGGAATCCGCTCCAACAATAAGTTTTCCAGGCATTGCAAAACCGTTTTCTGGCAGAACCTGGTGGCAGATTCCTTCTCCGATTTCGTAAAAGTTAGGAATTTGCTGCTCTTTTATCCAGTCCCGGATTTCATGTTGCAAACCTGCCGAAGTTTCGGTATTAGAAGGAGCTATATGGTCAAAAGGAATGACTATTTTTTCAGGATTCCAAACCTTTTCGATCTCCATTTCTTTAAAGGCCTTTACTGCAAGTACGGATGTTCCATCATGCGCCATTGCATAGTCCACGTTTGCAAGCACGAAATCCTTGGCTTTTGCCTCCTTTCCTACGGCTCTAGTAAAGATTTTTTCACTAATGGTTCCCAATTCTATAATCTCCTTTTCCTGTAATTTTGATAAATTTTGGATTAATAAGCTTCCGATGATGAGTTTATGAGCTTGAGTTTGTTTTGAGAGTATTTCTTAAATTTTTAAAAAGTTTTGAAAATATTCAAAAATATTTCCCGAATAAAAAATATGGAATATTTCCTCCACTTCTTGCATTTTGGAAAAAGCACTAGTTTCCAGGATATATATAATTAATGGATTCCAAAAAACGGATTTTTCAAAATTATTAAAAGATCTTGGATAATTTTAAATAAGTTCATATTTTTCAAGAAAAGTTTCTAAGGGTACGGAATGAGTCTGGAGTCCGCAGATTTTATATGGGTCTGCTCCAAGAGCGAGAGCCGCAAATTGAGCGATGTTCATATGTACAAAAGGGTATTTATTTCCAAATTCTTTTTCAATTAGAGGCTGGCAACGATCGTACTGGATCTGGCAGTTAGGACACATGTGAAGCAAAAGTTCAACTCCGGCTTTTTTCAGACTTTCAAGTTTCGCTTTTGTGACTTGAAATGAGGTTTCTTTGTGGATATGGAGCTGAGCAAAGCCCATGCC
This sequence comes from Methanosarcinaceae archaeon, assembly GCA_028684695.1. Taxonomy (GTDB): domain Archaea; phylum Halobacteriota; class Methanosarcinia; order Methanosarcinales; family Methanosarcinaceae; genus JAQVBP01. The sequence goes on from JAQUFK010000165.1 coordinate 1,978, forward strand.
ACAAGTCAGGCTCCGGTCTTCATACCAACGCACAGGCTCTGCTCCGCAGGCTTTAGCAACCCCGTCGATGAGTTGAGGGTTTTCGGGATTGCCAAGCATATCTTCGGCTCTGAATTTATAATAATGACAAGCATGATGAGCTGCAACTTTGAGCCCGGAAAAATCAATTTTTACTTTTTCGGAAAGATTGCTTTTTTTGCGAAAAAGCAGCTCTAACACATGAAAAATATTGCCTTGCTCCTCCATATCTCCTTTTTTATAGCACAAATCTTCAAAGCCTTTTTCCCTAAAAACCGAATTGAGCTCTTCTCGGACTTTTTCGTTTCCGTTAAGTAGTTCACAGGCCTCCTTATTTATAGCGTAACAAGTTGAGCACATACAGATGATATTTGGGTAGCCGCACTCTCTTGCAATAGCAAAGTTTCGGGCCGCAATTGCAGTTGTCGTAAGCTGTCCGTAAAGGTCCACATAATGTCCGATTCCGGTACAGCAAGACTGCCTCTCACTTACATAGTAATCGATTCCAAGCTTCTCAAACAAATAACGAGTAGCGCTTTCTATGCCTGGATACTCCTGTGAGACCATGCAGCTTTTAAACAATAAAAGCTTCCTTTCCGGAATATCTTCCACACTTTTCAAAATTTACCTCCTCCTTTCCCTTTTTTTTCGTAGCAGACTCCTTCAGGCCTCTTTTCAGTTTTTTAACCCGCTCAAAATGCCCAGTTCCTTCAAGAATCCCTCGAATTTCTAAGCGTTCGTCTCTGATGTAGAGGGGCTCGAGTTCAAGCTCTTTCCGAAGCTCAGGCAGCTTCTTTTTAAATTCGATCCAGCTTTCTCCAAAAGCCTCTGCCATTTTATCCAAATAATAATCTGGAAGCCGGCTTATCCCATGCGCTGCAAAAAACTCTCCCAGATCCAGAAAATGCTCCATATTCTCAAGTCCTTTTCCTTCATTTAGGGCCAGCTGCCTGAGCACTTGGACAAGCTTTGCTGGACTGTTTCCTCTCGGACAGCGGAGCTGGCAGGTATAGCAATAAAAACAGTTCCAGAGTGTTTCGAGCTCAAGCACACCTCGGTTGTTTTCAAGGACGCTTTTTACAAGGCTGCGGGGATTGTAGTCCGTAAAGCGGGCTGCAGGACAAGAGGCTGTACAGGCTCCACATTGAATACAGCGCTCAAGCCCAAGTGTTTCGGAAGTTCGAATACTGGCTTTTATTGTTTCCACAAGCGTTTTGCCTGGGGGAGTTTCGTATTCCTCAATCTGGATCAAGCTCATTTTATCTTCTCGCTTCCCGTTTATCCGGGCAGCTCTCCTTCTGCAAGGAGAGCAAAGGCTTTGGCAAGGCCTTTTGTATTAGGAACATAGGCTTTTTTGAAAAAAAGCCGCTTTCCGTTTTCTCCGAGTTCGGTTTTTAATTTTTCAAAATGCTCAAGCGTAAAGGGATGAAGGAGTTCAGCTTTAGGGTTGTCAGGCGCATCTTCTAACATCAAGACGGCTTTTGCCCCTTTTTCAAAAGCGAATTCAAGCAGCTCTAAGCTTAGCAACAGGTTTGTGGGAACTTTTATGGGTTTGACTTTTGCAGGATAGCTAAGTACGCTGTTTCCTATGTTGTCACAGGTAAGGTAGGCAATTCCACTATTTATAAAAACTAGCAAGTCCCCTTCCTCAAGTATTCCGTCAATTTCGGAATGAAGTTCCGGGGCTGTAAAACCTCTTATTTGAAGCGCTTTTTTCTCACAATGGTTCACACAATAGCCGCAGCCTGTGCAGAGGAGGGGATCGATGTCAATTTTTCCCCTTTCATTTAAGGAAAGAGCCTCAAAAGGACAGCTCAAGCATTTTCCGCAACCTGTGCATAGCAAGGGGTTTACATCTACAAGTTCATGATCAAGTGTTCTCGGACTGTCTGTTATATAAATTCGGGCCCTTGCAGCTGCAAGGCCGGCCTGAGCGATCGTATCCGTAATATCTTTCGGAGCTTGGGCAGTTCCGCATACAAAAATTCCTTCCACAGAGCTATCCACGGGTTTAAGTTTGGAGTGTTTTTCCTTGAGAAAACCGTTTTCGTCCTGACTTAGGTTAAGAGTCTTTGCAAGCTTTAGTGTCCCTTTTGAAGGGACCATGGCTGCCGAAAGCACCACAAGGTCGGCTGGAAGTTCCACATGTTCTTGTTTT
>JAQUFK010000166.1 GCA_028684695.1 Methanosarcinaceae archaeon
GACTTAAAAAAAGCAGAAAATCTAATCAGACAAAGCTACGATAATAATTGATTTAAAAGTAAATTATTCCTTTTTTTTCATTCCTTTCATATTTATACTATAATCAAGATATAATATATCAAGGGCTCTAAATCCCGAAACTTGGGATAAAATAAGTTAGAAATTTAAATGGAAGCTGAGCCTTCTACAAGCTTGAATAAAGGAAAAAATCTGAATAGCCAAGCAGAAGAGAAAAACAGAGTTGCCAAAAGTAAAGAGAATAGAGAAAAAAGGGAAATATAGAATAGAAGAAAATAGGAATAATTATTTGAATATAGTTATAAAAAATCAAAAAAGTTAAATAGTATTCACTCTCTGAATATTATGATAAAAAATATTTGCTTGGTTTACTGAAGTTTTAGAAAAGGAAGTAGGATATATAAAAATAAATTTATTTGGAAATAAGATAGGATATTGCATAGGATAAAAAGCTTATATATCTGAAAACTTGGCATTTGCTTTCAACTGAAGTTTATCTTGCTTTCTTTTTAAATCCAATTTCAGAATGTAATCGGTACTTGGGAAAAATAGCTTCAGAAAAACCTGAAAAACAAGGGAAAAACAGTGTTTGCTTGAAGTTTTTAAAAGATTGTGGAGACCGATGAAAATGAAAGAAATAAAAATGCCGGATATTAATATAAAGGTTGGTCAAACAACAGAAGTTGAATTAAAATCCATAGCTGCCTCAACAGGTTACAGTTGGGTTCTTGTCCACAAACCAGATTGCCTCTGGTTAGACGATATAAACTACATCTACCCAGAGCCTCCAATTCCGGGAAAAGCCGGAAAAGTAGTTTTCGTATTTACAGGAGCTGCAAAATGTCAGGACTATGTTCAGTTTGCGCAAGTTAGACACTGGGATCTGGAGGATATGGTACAGAAAATAACATATGCCCTCATAATCACGGAATAATTTGGAAAAACTCAAAATTTAAAGAGAGTTTGTAAATACAAAAACCTTTAGGAAATATAAAAAAGAGAATTTAAATAAGGATGAAAATTAGGCTCTATCCTGAAGGATAGGAATTTAAATATTTTAAAAATGCTTAAATTTCTTTTCCTTTTTGGCAAAAGGAAAAGAAATTGAGAAATTTTCGCATTTCATGCTAATTTACTCATGCTAATTTACTCATGATAGTTGATTTACATTGATTTAGGAGCTCCTATTCCAAGCGTTTCAAGAGTATTTGCAATAACAATCCTTGCGCAGTCCACAAGAGCCAACCTTGCAGCTCTGACCTTTGCCTCTTCGGCTGCAATTACAGGCACGAAACGGTAGAACTGATTAAAGGCATCAGCGAGTTCCCGAGCATAGATTGCGAGAGTATGAGGCTTAAGTTCCCTTGCACAATGCTCAATTACGCTCTCAAAAACCGCCATCTTCTTAATAAGAGCAATTTCTGAAGGTTCAATAAGAAGCGAAGCCTCAATCTCGGATTCCGGCCCCTCCCAAGCCTTTTCTTCCTTTGCTTTTTCAAGAATACTGCAGGCTCTGGCATGAGAATACTGAATATAAGGAGCGCCCTGTTTTTCAAAATCAAGAGCTTCTTTCCAGTTAAAGACCGTGGATTTTTCAGGGGAGACCCGAACGATATCATAACGCACGGCACCCATCCCTACCATCTCAGCAATTTCAAGCTTAGTTGCCTTCGAGAGATCAGTTCTACGTTTTTCAACTTCTTCAAAAGCCGCAGTCGTGACTTTGTCAAAAAGATCGTCTGCGCTTATGAACTGACCTCTTCGGGTACTCATAGAACCTTCAGGAAGGGACACAAACTCGAAAATAACGACCTCAGGCTCTTGAATTCCTATTGAATTTAAAGTAGCCCTGAGCTGACCCGAAATAAGCTTGTGATCAGCTCCAAAAATATCAATTACCCGATTGGCCTGCCCAGCTTTCCATTCGTGATAAGCCAGATCTCTTGTCGTGTAAAGAGAAGTTCCATTCGAGCGCTGAATAACAAGCGTTTTTTCAAAGCCATAGTCTGCAAGCTCCACGACAAGAGCCCCATTATCAAACTCTGTCCGCCCTGTGGCTTTGATTCTTTCAACGATTGCATGCACAGCCCCAGACATTAGGAAGCTGGATTCCTTGACGAATTTATCGTGAACCACATTCATGCGAAGCAGAGTTTCTTTAATTCCCTCAAGGGCAAGGGCAACGGCTGTATTGAAATTTTCAAGAGTTGCGGCATCTCCTTGCTCAACTCCTTCCATAAGGGCATCAATTTCTGCCAGGTGTTCAGGATGAGCTTCAAGCTCAGCATTGGCTTTTATATAAATCTCGGCAATAGCTGAATCGGACTTTCGGGACTGATTAAATTTGAAATGCTCAAAAGCCCAGGAAACAACCGCAATCTGGCGGCCCATATCATTTACATAGTACTGAACCTCGACATCATATCCGGCTCGCCTCAAAATCCTAGAGAGAGTATCGCCTATAATCGAGTTTCTTATATGCCCCACGTGCAGAGGACCGTTTGGGTTTGCCGAGGTATGCTCGAGCAGAATCTTCTCCTTAGGAGCCCCTGAGCCGAATTTTTCCTGTTTTTCCCGAACTTCGGCCACTGTTTTTTCAATATAAGTCCGACTTACCTCAAAATTTATGTAAGGGCCCACAGCCTTTACAGCTCCGATATAAGAGCCTTTCGGAATTTTAAGCTCCGAGACAAGATGGGCCGCAAGGTCCTTTGGATTTTGCTTCTGCAAAGAAGCCAGCTTAAACGCGGCCCTGCTTGCAAGGTCGGCATAGGAAGAGGGTTCAAGATCGAGGTCAGAAACCTCAATTTCAAACCCGGCATTCTGAATCGCATCCATTAAAACGGATTCGACCTGAGCTTTGAATTCTAAAAACAAAAGATCACCTTTGAATAGCTATGAACCTGTAGATAGACGTAAAGATTATCAGCTAAGAAAGTTACGGTCCGAATCAGATTCCGGTACTGTACCTAAGAATTGCGGCAATGCCTCCGAAAGCGGTCATGAGCTGGGCTCCTTCCTCAAAGTCTGTAGAAACAAAATTCACTTTTGTGCCCCCCTGATCACTGAGTTCTGAAAACTCATCCACGACATCTATAACTTCGCTAACCTCAAGGAAAGAACCACATTTCGGGCAATTCCCGGCCGCAGGAGCAGGTTCGCCAGGTTTCCACTTCCTAGTACGTTTGTTTTCGTACCCACAGACACTGCACTTTGTTGTTATCCGCTCAGCTCGCAGATCTTCGGAGAGTAAAAGCACATCTACAGACCCAATTTCAAGGTTAGCTCTAACCTGGTCTTCTCCATAAGCTACCTTGCCAGAATCTGAGATAAGCTCATCAAAAAAAGCCCTTACTACCATTTTCTGCTCAGTAAGTTCCAGATCCTGGAGTTTATCCGTAGCACTGTTTACAAGCTCTGAGAGTCCCGATTCATCCGTGTAAGCGATATCAAAGAGCCCTAAAATCTTTTTTCTAAGTTTATGGTGTAGAAATTCTCCATCGAAAAATTCTTCTTTTGTAGGGGAAGGCCCTCCTATGAGAATTCCTTTAAGGTCTTTGTGATCTACTGCAAGGAAAACATCGTTTGCAGCATCTGCTATTCGCTTGTAAAAATCATGAATTGCAATGAGCCTTAACTGCTGGAAACGGTGCGCACTCTGCCCTCCTTTCCTTTGCTTACCCGGAACTGTAGAAGTCAGCCTGCGGAAGGATTCGATTTTTTTCCCGACAAGCAAACCCACAGTTGCTTCTCTCCTATCCAAAACCAGAAGCCCAAAGGTTTTTTTATCCTTGAGCATATCTTCCAGTGGCTCAAGATAAAAGGTCGAATCACAGTGATATTTATAAGTTATAATGGGATCAGGAGGAATGATGACTTCACTTTCCATATTGGTCTTGTTCGCCCCTATATCGACTGCGCCTGTAAAATAGACGATTCCGTTTTCAGGCACTTTGTCTAGATATCGGAGCCTTGAAAGAATGGAATCAATAGCTCCCTGAACATTTGTCCTTGTTAGCTTGGATTTTATGTTTGAAGCCTGCCCGTGTTCGTCTTTTAACTGGTTTGTTACATCTGAGATCTGCTTATCAACAGGAATGTAAAGGGAAATC
>JAQUFK010000167.1 GCA_028684695.1 Methanosarcinaceae archaeon
TCTTCCGATCTGTGGCGTATTTTGAGATACCTGCATCGTTATGTGCCGTTTTCCACATACAGGGAAAATACGGCGATGTTCTCCACTTTATGCGTTATGTATATCAAATTTGGCTATTGCCGCGGCAAGGGCGGTTGCAAAGAGTTCTTCTCGGCTTGGGGTTTCAAAAGGAGTAAGGCTGCCGTTATACTTTATGCTGGAAACATTGTTTTCTAAATAATTTTTGGAGTTATTTTTGCTTCCTTTTTTTGCACTGAGCTGCGGAGTAAACTCAATAAACTGCCTGTTTACGGAAAGCGGGAGGGGATTTTTCCCGGCTATAAGACTCACGCTCAGGTGCAAGCCTTTGAGATACTCGCAGGCTATAAAGCCTTCCTTTGCCTCAAAATCCTTCACAAGATAAGTGGCTTCAGCTCCGCAACCGGAACGGGGTTTTAGAATATAACTCTTTTCAGGTTCAGACTTTGTAACGATTTTAGGAGTTGCAATCCCAGCCTTTTCAAGAAGAGCCGTACACTTTAGTTTATCTGCGCAACAAGCTGCAGCTTCCGGAGTACAGCCCAGATTTACAGTGTATTTTTCTAGGAGAGTATTAAGCTCAGAAAGCAAGCTGTCTGGAGCAATTAAAAGCCCGGCTGCGCATTCCTTGGCCGCTTTTTCAATTACAGCCCGGAAACTTTCCGCAGAAGACTTAAGCGGGATTCCAGAGCTCCCAATTTTCGTACCTGCCGTAGGATAGTACACCTCATGTCCAAGGCTTCCAAAACTCTGTGCCAAAGTTTCGAGCATTGCGGCCCCTTCGGGAATCAAGGACCTATCAGCCCCAGTTCCAATAGCGAATTCTGCAATCAGGATCTTCATCGGGAATGAAAAATCTGTTATTTTATATTATTGTTTGGCCTGCCCTGCTCCTGCTTGCCTTTTAGGCCGGAATCCCCCTCAAACCCTGAGCTTCAAAAAGCCTTTTTTTCCAGATTCGGGCAAAAATTTCCTGAAATTTGTCATAATGAAATGTTTTATTCTGAAAAATATTATATATTATGTAATATTAGTGGGGGCTGTGAGCGGGTCTTTTTTGCAGAATAACCCCCCAAACTCATATCCCCCAACTATTCCCCAAAATACTCCCCAAACCCGCTCACACCTTTTTCTCTTCTCGTATTAATAAATCCTATTCTTTTCTCTTATTAAGCCCTATTCAGCTTTTTTTAAAAGAATTAAAGTTAAAGGATTTTAGATAGTTTGGATGTTAGAAATCAGAAAGAGTCATCTGGCTTTTTTCAGGCTTTTCGGACTTCTTTTTCTCAGAAGTTTCGACAGAATCTTCATCTTTTAAGGCTTTTTGAGCTCCCGAAACTTTTTGAGCTCCTAAGGCGCTATCAAAGGAATTTTGAGAATTTTCCGATTCCTGTTTTTCCGAAACTCTTTTTTCCAACCTCTCTTTTTTAATTACTTCTAAAGCCGAGATCGGAGGCTGTAAAGGGCTTTTTCCAGTTAGTGTTGCAAGATTCTCAAGGGTTTTTTGTTTTTCCGGGCTTTTCCGACCTATAAAATCCTTTCTGGCATATTCTGAAGTAGAAAATACCTTAATTTCTCCATATCTTTCTTGCAAACTCCGGAGCTCTTGAGCCGAATCATAGACCTTTTGGAGTTTATTGCTCAACTTCTTGCTTCCAGTAAGGTACATAAGCTCTTCCAGCTCAAGCCCAAGCCCAGCCGTTATATCCACAGCATAAGCCTCATTCTTTGCCATTTTGGAATAGACGTCTAGAAGCTCGGCTCTTGAAGAATGCAAGGATTCAAAGCAATGTGCTCCGATTTTTATGGCCAAATTATCCCGCCTATTCCGGTTCGCCCGAGTCTGACCCCTTCTCCTCCAAAGCGAAGGAGGCTGAAATTTTATAAAACCTCGATAAGGCCTTGACTTTGCAGCCACGATTCCGCGAACCATCAACACATTTGCATATCTCCACATTCCATAATTTTGGCGTTTTCGAACCCGACCCAAAAAACGATCCGCTTTTGCAAGATAGGCATATCCGGTCCTGATATCGTCTAAATCTTCTCCTGCATATTGCTGAGGTAGATTCTCATCGATCCATTGCACAAGCTCTTCTGGACTTTCGTCAAGCCCGTAAGCCGCTTTAAGAGCTTGCTTTGGATCCTTGCTCTTGAAAATCATTTTCAGAGCCTTAAAGATATTTTCCTTTACGTCTCTTTCCGCAGTTAGGATATCAGAGGCTTCAAGAAGCTTCTTTCCGCTTGCTGCAGCCTGAAGATCGTTTATTGCGCTCCTTAAATCTCCGCCTGCGTTTTCCGCAAGTTTCAGGAGCGCATCAGAACTGCAACAAATAGCTTCCGCGGCACAGATCTGCCGGAGTGCCGGGACTATTGAACGACTCTGCACAGAATTGAATTTAATTTCCAGACACAGGTTTCGAAGGGTAGGACTAAGCCCATAGCTATCGTTTGCAATGAGCACAATCGGCTGAGCTGTGGTTCGAATGATTCCGGAAATTGCTCGCATCCCGCCTCGATCCGAATTGCCATGGAGATTATCGGCTTCATCAAGAATAATAAGTCTTCGGTTTCCGTAAAGGCTGTTCATAGAAGCTGCAGAACCAGCTATTTTTTCAATAACCTTTGCGGTGCGCTGGTCGCTTGCATTAAGCTCGATCGCCTCCCAATCCAGATCCAGAGCAAGCGCATGGGCAGAAGAAGTCTTGCCTACCCCTGCGGGCCCGTGGAGGATTACCGCTTTTTTTTCAGGGAGTTTTCCAGAGGCCCAAGTTTCAGCCCAAGTCCTAAAATCCTGCACTGCCTTTTTGTTTCCCACAATAGCCTGAAGGGTCCGGGGGCGGTATTTTTCAGCCCATTCAATAGATTCTGTCATTTGCAACCATACTCATAAAAAAGGGAAAATTAATTAATGTTTGTGTTTCTTCTCCTAAGAACTACTTGAAATCTTTCAAAGTTTCTGATCGCTATGGATAACAACGGAATGAACGAACTGCTCAAAGCAATCGAAAAACGAGCCCTTGAAAACAGGGCAAAGGTGGCTATGGGAATTCGCTTCCCGACCCCGAAACTCCTCGAAAGTGCAAAAAAAGCTCAGGAACTGGGTTTTGCAAGAGTTGTCCTTGTGGGCGACCTTGGCGAAATCGAAAAAATCGGGACTGAGCTTGAAGTTGTAGATAGCAAAGAACCTGAAAAAACCCTTGTGGAACTGCTTGCGGCAGGCAAAGTCGATGCCGCAATCCGGGGGACTGCAAATGCGTCTGATACGCTTTTTCAGCTCAAAGAAAGGCTGGGGCTGGACAAAATCTACAGGCTTACCCTGCTACTTACTGCTGATGGAACTCCTTTTTTCCTGGCGCCTGTGGGAATTGATGAAGGCAACTCTCTAGGAGACAAACTGCAACTTGTAACGCTTGGAGCTGAGCATATCCAAAGATTCGGAGTAGAGCCCATTGTGGGAGTACTCTCAGGGGGCCGATTGGGCGATGTAGGCCGAGACGATAGAGTTGATCGAACCCTGGCCGATGGGGAGTTTATCACCCAACGGGTCTTAGAAATGGGGCTTCGGGCCAAGCATTATACAATACTTATAGAAGACGCCATAAGGGAGGCTAACTTTATCGTGGCTCCAGACGGGATTTCAGGGAACCTAATCTTCCGGACAATAGCCTTCCTTGGCGGCGGAGACGGCCTTGGAGCTCCGGTGCTTATGGAAGATTATGTATTTGTAGATACTTCAAGAGTAGGCGGACATTTTACCAAAGCTCTCATGCTTGCAAGTGCGCTTGCTCAGCTGAAAAAGGAAAGAAAAGAGGCGATGAATTGAAGAGGCTTGCGGAAAACTGGCCGCTTGTAAAAGGGGATTATACTATAGGAGAGCCGACTTCAAGGCTTGCAGTCGTAACTCTTGCAAGCGAGCTTAAAGCCTCCCCAGAGGCTGCAATCTGGGGCAGTGCAAAAACCGAAAACCTTGGTGTTGAAAAATTAGTCGTAAACGTTATTTCAAATTCGAATATTAGATATGTTCTGGTTTGCGGAACCGAGTCCCGGGGCCACCTGGCAGGCCATTCT
>JAQUFK010000029.1 GCA_028684695.1 Methanosarcinaceae archaeon
CTGATTACAGCATTTTTCGTAAGCACAGGATGTACACAGGCAAGAGAGACATCAGCAGCCCCCTGTCCTTTTAGCATACGGATGGATTCAGCCATCGTCCCTCCGGTTGCAATCATATCATCAACCAAGACAAGATGGCGTCCTTCAACGTCCACGCATTTGGTTTTAATTTCAACCGTATCCCCGCTAAGGCGGGTTTTTTGAAGAGAGTCGCAGGCAAAACCGAGATCTCCTGAAACACTGCTAGCAAGAGCTTGGGCCCCTGCATCCGGAGCGACTACGATTGGGGCTTCCAAGCCGAGCTCTCCGATATGTTTTCCAAGCAACCCTGCAGCGTTTAGGTCATTGGCAGGGCAGGGAAAATAGTCAAGAATGCTTTCCTCATGGATGTTGACCGTAAAGACTCTATCTACGTTTATGCAACGAGCTATTGCCCGAGCGCTGATTGGCTCTCCTGATTTGAACTTTTTGTCCTGACGGGCATAGCCCATGTAGGGAAGAACCAGATTTATGCTTGCAGCTTCCTCACAAGCGTCAATGAGCTGGAGAAGAGCTACAAGGTCCGAATCTTTAGGGGTGCTCTGGATAAGGGTTACGGCTTTGTTATCGATTTCTTCGGCTATTCTTAAATAAAGCTCCCCGTCAGGGAAGCTGCTGTATTCGCAGAGCACGGGTTCTACGCCAAGGGCTCGGGCTGTGCGGCTGGCGAGTAACTGTGATGCTGGTCCACCTATAATTTTCAAAATGCATACCTCAACTGCTCGTCTGGATATACCTTATGATACGAAAAGGTTCCTTTCTGGCCCCCCTAAATGTTCAAACTTTATTTATGCCTTTCCTCCGACCCTTTCGGAAAAGAGGTGAAAGAAAAGGGGAGAGCAAAGCCCTGCTTAAGAGCCGGAAGGAATCAAAACTTATTGGGGCTGTACCCAGACCCTTTTTAGTACTCTTTTACCTTTTCAAGCACCCTTATATTTTGGATAGCCGTATGAGGATAATTTCCGCTCCAGTCTTTTTCCGCGGATTTTACCATATCCCAAATCGTAAGCAGAGCTGCCGAGACACCGGAGAGAGCCTCCATTTCTACCCCGGTCTTTCCAAGAGTCCGAACTTCTACAAAAGCCGAAATCCGGCTTTCTCCAAGCTCAAAGGTCACGTCGATTCCGGTAATAGACAACTGGTGGCAGAGAGGAATTGTATCCGGAGTTCTTTTAACAGCCATTACAGCCGCTACGCGGGCTGTTGCAAGCACGTTTCCCTTTTCTACACTCCCTTCCCGGATCATTTCAAGCGTAGGCTGGGAAAGCAGAATCTCCCCCCCAGCCCGAGCACGCCTTTTAAGATCGGGTTTTTCACTAATGTCTACCATCCGGGCCTTCCCGGCTTCAATATGAGTAAATTTAACTTTATCCAAAGAATCACCATTGTTTTTCAAGAAAACTATTCTATTCAATCAATCAATCAATCCTGACCTGCTTCCGCCTTGAAAAATCTTCCAAAGCTTTTTCCAATTTTTCGGCCAGAGCTTCAGCTTCTCCAAGCTTTAGCTTTATTACCTCTTTGTCTTCCCCGTGAAAGATTTGTATCTTTACCCTGTTTCGTTCAAGATCAACTTCGATTTTCCGGGCAGATTCTTGGGTCAACTTTCCCCTCTCCGATCTGGCTCTAAGGACTAAAAACCTTCGTATTGAGCCTCCATATTTTATACTTTTTATATTAGGCTCCTGGTTTATATTCCATTTGCAGCTTTAAGAATTGCGGGAATCTTATCAAGCACATCTGTTGCAAGCAAGCCGTATCCAAATTCTTTAAAAGCCAGATCCCCAGCCGCTCCGTTGATGTAAGCTGCACAGGAAGCTGCCAAAAAAGCAGGATTTCTGGCAAAAAGAGCCCCTGTAATTCCAGCAAGCACATCTCCTGTGCCTCCGACCGTCATTCCGGCGTTTCCGGTATCATTAAAAAGGGTCTCTTTCCCGTCCGAAATTATATCGAACTTTCCTTTAAGCAGGGTCACTACCCCGTTTTTTTCCGAAAATTCCCGGACAACCTTTAGACGAGGCTCAGGCTCGGAGGGGAGGGCAAAGGCCCCGAGCAACCTTTCAAATTCTCCGGCATGAGGAGTCAGGATAAGCTCTGAGCTTTTTGCAAGTTTTTTTAGAAAAGCAGGAGAAAGAGCCGCTAAAGCTTCGGCATCCAAAACAACCTTTCTTGCAAAGGGAAGAAGCTTTCTCACAGCATCAAGGCTTTTTTGGGCTTTTCCAAGTCCCATCCCCAGAACAAGCACATCATGGTTTCCTAAAAGTTCTTTTAAAAAAGGTAGGTCTTCGGAACAGAGAGTATCGGAGGAAAGTTTCCGGACTATAAGATTTGGAGAAAAAGCTGCAACAGTATCGGATACAGATTCGGGAACAGCTGCAGTTACAAGATCCGCTCCGGTCCTGAGCGCTGCAAGAGCTGCAAGAGCCGGAGCCCCAGAATAGGGGCCTCCTCCAAGAACAAGGATTTTTCCGGAAGCTCCTTTATGGCTCTCCTCCCTTCGGCTGTAAAGGGCCTGAAGATCTCCAGGACCTACAAAGGTTTCGGCGGCTGCACAAATTCCGATCCTAACTACTTCTAAACAGCCCGTAAATTCTTTGGCCTTTTCTCCTATAAGCCCAGTTTTTAGACGGTGAAAACTAAGCGTAAAATCAGCCCTTACGGCTTTTTCAAAAGAGCCTCCTTCAGACCCAAGACCGGAAGGAAGATCCACGGAAAGAATCGGCTTTCCGAAAGTTCCGCTTTTATTAATCAGGTCGATTGCCTCAGCTTCTGGCTCTCTGACCTTGCCTTTTATTCCGGTTCCAAAAATCGCATCCACTAAAAAATCCGCTTCCAAAAACCAGCTACAAGCCGAAAGTTCAGCTGAATCCTTGATTTCAAGGCTCAAAACCTTACAAAATTGCAATAAGCTGAAATTGTGCCTGGCCTCCTCAGTCCGGATAGCTTTGGCATTTCCTAGTAGCAAAACCCTTACATCATAATCAGGAAAGCCTGAGAGATGTCGAGCCGCAACAAAAGCATCTCCTCCGTTATTGCCCCGGCCGGCAACAAAAAGCACAAGCCCGCTTTTGAGCTTTTCCCGGATAGAACGTGCAAGTGCAGCTCCAGCGTTTTCCATAAGTTGCAAGGGAAGAAGGCCTAAATGCGCACAATTTCGATCAACGGCTCTCATTCTTGAAGAACTTATATCTTTCATGAAGTTTCACCCAGTTTAAGCGTAGAATTTTGAGAGAAATTGAGATCCTACAGCTTTATTATAAAAGGTCATAAGGTATAATTCCGAAAATTGTATATAAGTTGGAAAGGGGAATGAGTATGATCAGAGGCAGGAAAACTAATTTTTTGCCATTAACTATATACACAAGAATTAAGTACCTATGCAATATTTATACAATATTTCAAATAACAAAGCGTATTCAAAAAACATTGAGACATTCTGAGATAACATTAGTTAATTACTTACTTTATAATTAACTACTTAACAGGAAAAACTTATGCTTAGAGAATTTAAGCTCATCAGCAGCAAAGTTCCTGGCTGCTAAAGAATAAATCCAGAAAGAGAAGGAAAAAAAGCGAACTCTTCATTGGAAATGTCTGGATGTGTATATGAGACAAGGAGGCACTATACTTGCCTGCTTTTTTAAAAGATGTTGATGACAACTTAAAAAATATAATTAAATCTAGATATTTAATTCTTGGCAGCGGAAGCTTCGGTTTTGCTCTTGCAAAAGAGCTTCGAGAAATCAATAAATCCGTAATTATGGTTGATATTGATGAGGAAAAAGTAGAAACCCTCAGAGAAGAAGGCTACGAAGCAATCGTAGGAGATATCCGCGCCCCCGAACTTATAAATCAAATCGACCTGAAAAATATAATTGCCATACTATTCTTGAGTTCGGATAATGAAGCCAACAAAAAAGGAATTGAGAATTTTAAAAAAATAATAAGCTCAGAGGTCCACCTATTTTCAAGGGCCTCGGATATTATAAATAAAGAGGAAATGGAAAAACTCGGAGCAAACTTTGTATTTATACCTCCAAGACTTGTTGCAACCTCTCTTTCCCGCTCTCTTGAAAGAGCCGAATCCTCACATAGAGGAAACAAGCTGGCTCAGTGGATGGATGATATGGGAGAGAAAAAACTTGCCATCGTAATCCATGATAATCCGGACCCAGATGCTATCTCAAGTGGATTAGCCTTAAAGGAGATTGCAAGCAGTTTTGAGGTGGAAGCAAACATTCTTTATCATGGAAAAATTGGACATCAGGAAAACAAGGCTTTTGTTAACCTCTTGGGAATTGACCTGAGCAAAATGGAAGAACACGACCCTGCAGATTTTGACGAAATTGCTCTAATAGATTGTTCGATTCCCGGAGTAAATAATATGCTGCCTCCGGATTCTTATATAGGCATCGTAATTGATCATCACCACATAGGAGATGCCGAACTCAATGCCGATTATATAGATATTCGCCCAAATTTCGGCTCAACTGCAACCATTATGACTAAGTATCTCCAGCAGCTCAATGTCCCTATCTCAAAAACACTTGCAACAGCCCTTCTTTACGGGATCAGAACCGATACCCAGGATTTCAAGCGCAATACCGATCCTGCGGATCTTTCTGCGGCTTCTTATCTCTACCCTCTTTCAGATCACGATATTTTAGATCAACTTGAGCGCCCTTCCATGGCTATCGAGACCTTGGATGTTCTTGGAGAAGCTATAAGAAACCGGCAAGTAACAGGAAGCTATCTGCTCTCTAATGTGGGAAATATCCGAGACAGAGATACGCTCCCGCAGGCCGCAGACTATCTGTTGAGCCTAGAAGGGATTTCTACAACCGTGGTTTTTGGAGTGACGGAAGACCGGATTTATATTTCAGGCCGTAGCAATGATATTAGGATCAACCTTGGAGAAATAATGCGCCAAGCTTTTGGAGAAGATGCCGGAGGACATGCTACAGCTGCAGGAGCCCAGATCCCGCTAGGAGTTTTTACTGCAACAAAAGATCGGCAGACTCTGCTCAGGCTTGTTAATGAAGCTGTTGTAAAAAAGTTTCTGAGTACCGTAGGAGTGGAAGATGCAGGAGAATGATATAGGAGAATAAAACCAAACCCTACTCTGCCTAATCCAACAATCTAAAATCGACTGAGATCGGGACTATTTATGCTGGAGGCTTGAACATAGTTCCGAGAAATAGAAGAAATTTTTACAGGATTAGTTTTATATGTTAGTTCTGCTGTTACCTTATTGTTAGCTCCTAAGAGCTGGAATTAAGCAAGGAATTAAAGATGACAGCCGGGCTTCTTATTAAAACCGGTTCTTATTGAAAAAAACAACTGAAAAAAATTAATGTGCGAGGGTTGCCGAGTGGTTAAAGGCGGTGGGCTCAAGATCCACTCCCGCAGGGGTTCAAGGGTTCGACTCCCTTCCCTCGCATAAAAAAGCTTTTTTCTTCAGATCTGATTTTGCATTCTCTTTTCTGGAAAAGTCCGGGTTTTTTTTGGCCTGAAACTTATAAAAAGTACAGGATCACGGGCAGAAGAATAACCCCCATTGCATGGGATTTTCTGACTTTCATAAAGCTAGCCATCATTCCGATAGGAGTTGAGATTATAAAAACAAAGAGCCCGAAAAAGCCCGTAAAGAGCAGAACCATTGTGGAAAGTCCAAGCAAAACGACAAAACAGAGTTTATGATAGTCGATTTTCAAAAGAAAACGGTGGATATTGTTTCCTATGAAAAGTGTGGAAAAATAGGAAAGCAAAGAACTTAGCAAGATGGCTGCAAAAAAGAGAAGGAGTGTAAAGTTTCCAAACGCCTCAGCTCCGAGAATTTCACTTATTGCAGCCATTGCTCCACTTCGGGTTTTGCCTATGACCACAAAAGCCACAAGCCCAAAAATAGCATTTGAGGTATTCACACAGGAAACCGAGACTAAAAATTCCTTTGCGTTTTCAAGTTCAGAATCAGGATCATCCGCCCCCCAAGAAACCGAAAGGGGAGCTGAAGAACCTGAAGCCTGCAAGTTGCTTTTTTGAATATCTTTATCCTGAATTTCAGAAGCCGGAAATTCCTCCGGCTTCTGTACCTCTTTTTTGCGAACTCTCAAGCTAGCGTTTTCCGTATCAAAATTTCCCCCCGTAAAAAGGCGAGCCAGAAGAGCCGCAATTGCTGAAGATACACCCGGCAACCACGCAACCAAAGAACCTGCCACACTTCCGGAAAGCACCCCTCTTACAATTCTTTTTCGGGAAAGCTCCATCCTGCTTACAGATCCAGTCGGCATGCTTGAGCCGGTCATAAGGCTTATTACAAGCTGAGAGGCTCCAAAAAGTCCACTTAGCAGAGGAAGCAGGATTGAAGCTCCTCCGAAATTGATAAAAGGCTCCATTGAAGATTCCATGCGGAAAGCAAAAAGCCCGAGCATTCCTGTAATAAAGAAAAGGAAAAAAGCAAGAGCTTTGTACCTGTAGACTGCAAGCGAGCCTTGACCTGGAATTTGTTCTCCTTTTTCACTTGCAAGCATGAGAAAGACTATAAAGAGCAAGACCCAGGCCATGTATTCTTCAAGATAGGGATAAACAGCTCCAAAAAAGAGGGAAAAAGGAAGAACAAAAATGAGAGAAGTAACAACGGATGCGGCACTTCCGAGTGCCGAAAGCCGGACTGCCTCAGCTCCAAACCCTTCAAGTAAAAGACGGTGTCCGGGCAGAACCGCAAGCGCCATATCCCCCCCATCAGGCGCTCCCAAAAAAACCGAGGGGATAATATCATGAAAGGTGTGGGCTATGGCGTTTGAAAGAATGGTAAGCGCTATATAGAAAGGGGATAAACCCTGCTCGGTCAGAATTGGAGAAAGGGCTACAAGCATCAAGGCAAAGTTGTTTGTGTGGATACCCGGCACAAGCCCGGAAAAGACTCCTAGCAGATAACCTAGCAAAACAGAGCCCAAAAGCAGCGGAAGGGATAAAGAAAAAGCCGTTTCAAGCCCCGGATTCAAGGAGCTTCCCCCAAAATATCTATATTCCTATAAACCAAACCCCCTGCTAAATATCATGAGATTCCGACTGCTTTTGGAAGGCAGCAGCTCAAAGCTTGACGAAAGCTGAGAAACATTGTAATAAATATTAGATGCTTCTCCTTTGTAAATTTTATCCAGAATCTCTGAAAAAAAGGAATTCCCAAATATTTTAAAGGAAAACCGAGAAAAGTTCGAAGGCCAGGAATCGAACCTCAGTTGTAGGTGCAGAAAAGATTTTTTTGAAGCTTCTTTTCCTCGAACTCGACCAAACTTCTAAGCCCGTCGAAAGAATTGCCCGGAATCAGAGCTTTTGACTGCTTTTCGTTCAGAGCTGCCATATTTGTTTTCATATTCCTGAGCAGCTGTGGCTTTTCAGGCTGGAGGTAGAATTTTTGCTAGCAGAGCCCAGATCGTTATAAAAAAAGAAGCCATGTAAAAGAGGACCACTGCAAATTTATCAAAGCTTTCCACAAGTTGTAAAAGCCGAATCCAGAGCAGAGCAAAGCAAAACGCAGACCCGTAAACAAAAGGGGAGGTCCACCCAAAATAATTTTCAATAAGGTAAAGCTGCAAAAGGGAGAAAAATCCCATTCCCGCAGAAAAGCCCAAGTAAACTGAAGCTTGCCCTGCAAGTTTCGCCCCTGCCATAAAGAACAGATGCGGAATAAAGGAGATTAATACAAAAAGCAAAAACTGCCAGCTCTTTAAAGTAGCCTTTAAGGATTTTATTTTCCTCCAGCCCCGCACTTGCATAGTCTATCTCCTAAAACCTCGAAGCTTAAAAAGGAATTTCCCAGAGGGGATACCATCTCTTCACATCCATTTCAAGCGGAAGTTCCCGCTCCATCCCAGCTCTGAGCCTGAATTCAAAGGAATTGTCCCTTTTATATCCAAGAAGAGGAACAAAGGGATAATAAGTTCCTTGCTTGAAATTAAAGATCCAATAAACCGCTTTTTGGCCCATAAAAGCTCTAATACCAGGCTTTTTTTCCCAGTTTCCGGCTTCAAAGCGGTAAACAGCACAGAGAAGCTGTTTTCCAAATCCGCGTTCGATAAGGGTTTCACAGACAAGATGAAGGTTTGCGACCAGGTCCTCAAAATCGGGATCTTGAAAGAGCACCCAGAGAAAACCATATTCATCCATTTCAAACCTAAATTCCGTTTCAGTCTCCTTTGCACTGTACGCTAGGAATTCTTTAAGTTCTTCTCTTGTGCTCGCATAAGCTGAGGACTCGACCCCTTTAAAGCAGAGCCCGGCTACACCTGAAGGCTTTAGCCCTAGGCTGCTTTCCAGGGTGAACCTTGCTGTTGTCATGGCAAAGAGCCTTTCAGGTTTTGCTTTTGGAAGCCTGCTCCGTCCAAGGAGGGCATCAAAAATTTCCCTAAAACCCATCACCCCATCTCCGTTTGAATTTTCCGAAGGGCTTTGAGCCGTTTTTCCACAGGAGGATGAGTGGAGATAAGCTGCATAAGAGAAGAGCTAGAAAGAGCCGGAATAATGAAAAAAGCACTCATACCTTCGACTTTTCTGAGGTCTTCAGAAGGCATTTTTTCAATTATACCGCTGATTTTCATGAGAGCTGAAGCCAGATTTGAAGGCTGGCCTGTAATGGCTGCCGAACCCCGATCGGCAGAAAATTCCCGGTAACGAGAAAGTGCCCGAAGAAGAAAAAAGCTCAGAAACCAGACAAGAGCCGAGATTAACCAGATAAGTACAAGCCCTCTAGAATCCCGCCTGCGCGACCCATATCCAAAAAAGAGGCTGTAACGCATGATATAAAAGGCTACAGTGGATAGAAAACTTGCAAGAGTCAGGACAATCATGTCCCGGTTTTTGATATGGCTTAACTCGTGGGCCAAGACGGCTTCAAGTTCAGGCCCTGAAAGTTTTTGCATAAGCCCGCTTGTGACGGCAACAACCGCTTTTTTAGGGCTTCTCCCGGTTGCAAAGGCGTTTGGGATTGGAGAGTACAAAACCGCCACATTGGGTTTTGGAAGGGCTGCAAGGGCGCAAAGCCTTGTAACCAACTCGTGCAATTTGGGCTCATCCCTTTCGGAAACAAGTCGAGCCCCTGTAGTCCAGAGTACCATTTTATCCGAGTAAAAGTATTGGATAGCCAGAAAAAACCCTACGAAAAGCAGCATGATCAGAGGCTGAGTTCCACTATAGGAAAGAAAAGCTAAAAAGAAAAGGTAAACTACTGCAAGCAAAACCATTGTCAAAAGCATCCGGGCTTGCAGACCCCGATCTTGTTCCCATTTCCGTTTCACATTCTTTTCTCCTTGGGCCCAGTTCCCATAAAAAGATATTTTTCAGGCCCAGCCCGGAGGATTAAATATATAAGTTAGTTCTCACTATTTACAGCCAACCAATTCGGAAAGCCTTCTGCCTCAATAAAGGCCCGTGGTGTAGTGGATATCACTGGAGCCTCCGGAGCTCCGAACCTGGGTTCGATTCCCAGCGGGCCTGTTTATTAAAACTGAAGAAAAGTATGGATCTTTTTTTGAGGAAAATCAAACCTCTTTCCCCTTTTCAATTTCTGATTCTGAATTCGTATCATGAATCTGGTTTTGTTTTTTCTATTTTCCCTTCTCGCACGACCATCACCGGCACTTTGCAGTG
Source organism: Methanosarcinaceae archaeon (assembly GCA_028684695.1). Classification (GTDB taxonomy): domain Archaea; phylum Halobacteriota; class Methanosarcinia; order Methanosarcinales; family Methanosarcinaceae; genus JAQVBP01. The sequence goes on from JAQUFK010000029.1 coordinate 9,688, forward strand.
TCTGACAACGTTTCCGGCAACGCTTCCGAGGAGCAGGCGGTCAAGCCCAGTCCTTCCAAGAGTTCCCATGACAACCAGATCCATTTTTTCTCTTTCGGCAAAATCGATCAATTCGGGTGCTGGATGCCCTTCAAGCAAAAGCGATTCAACTCGGACTCCAGCGACCTCGCCTGCGGCTTTGACAAAGGCAAGAGCTTCTTCCCCTTCTTTTTTGAGGACCTCGTACATAGTCTCCCAACCAAAATCCACAGCCATGGAAGAATAATAGTCCGTTGACACAACATATACTGCATAAACCTTAGCCCCACTAAGCCTGGAAATTTCGATTCCAGCCTTAACCGAGGCATTTGTATTTTCGGACCCATCCGTTGCTATCATAATTTTCCTAAAAATCGGACTCCCCATAGAATTTCCCCCCTAAGCCTATTTAACTGCATGAAATATAATTGCATCGATAATTTAGAAGACAGGAAAGAAAAGAGACAGCCAAAAAAAAGGAGAGGAAAAAAGAGGAAAAGAAGCTTCAGACCAAGGCAGTTGATTCGCTAGGCGAAGCTGCTTCAAGTTCTTTTAAAGATTCTCTTGCAGCCAATCTGACACAGTAATATTCGTCTTGATCCCTACTTATTTTCCTAAGAGTTTCAAAAGCTCTGGGATCGCCTATATTTCTTAAAGCATAGACTTCAGCAGATCTCACCTCAGATTCCCTTTCCGTTTCAAGGGCTTTAAGCAGGGCTTCGACAGCCTCCTCGGCTCGAAGCTTTCCAAGTTCCATTGCAGCACTTTGCCTGACTCTGTAATGTCTGTCTTCAAGGAGGGTTATCAGAGTTTCGACAGCCTCAGGATCCCCTATGTTAACAAGGGCTCTTATCATAGCTCTGCGTGCAGACCAGAGCTCTTCAGCTTTAAGCCTATCTCTAAGAGCGGCTCCAGCTTGAGGATCCCCAATCTGGCCAAGGGCATTAATAGCAGCTTCGCGGAGTTTTCTGTCTTTATTTTCAAGCAGGGGAATTAAAGGCAAAACCGCAGCGTCATCCCCTATTCTCCCAAGTGCGGTAACTGCAGCAATTTGCACCTCTTTATCCCGGTCATTTAAGGTTTTAATTAAAGGAGGTAGAGCTTTTTCTACTCCCGGGCTTTTCTGAATTCCAAAAACTCCAAGTTGATATATAACCTCTTTTCGAACTTCAGAATCCGGGTCCTCAAGCAGCTTGATAAAAAGGGTGATTACAGTCTCATCCTCCTTATTTCCAAGAGCTCTTACAGCATTAGCCCGAACAGTAGGATCTTTGCTTTTCAGCAACTCCATAAGGATTTCAGAGGTTTGAGGATCCATAAAATTATAATTACTGAAAGCAGAAGCTGCAATCTCCCCAAGCTCCTTATCACTAAAAAGTTCTAGAAGGGCTTCGGAAGCTACTGGATCTCCGATTTGCTTTAAAGAATATATTATATTTTTGCGGACCTCTTGGTTATCATGATCCATAATTTCAAGAAGTGCGCTGGCAGCTCCTTCCCCTTTTAGCTTTCCAAGAGCTGAAACCACTAAGAGGACTACCTCCTCATCTTCATCTTGTAAAAGAGGGATTAGGAGCTTTGTTGTTTCATTTGTTTCTATATTACAAAGAGCATTTACTGCAGCCCCTCTGACTTTCGGATCGGGATCAGAAAGAGTTTTGGAAAGAGCTTCTACAGCTCTTTTATCTTCTATTCTTCCAAGAATTAAGGCTGAACGTTCCCGAACAGGAGCCTCTTTTGCAGTAAGGGCCAGAATAAGCGAGGGAACAGCAGGTTCTCCTATATCTATTAGGGCATTTAGGGCTGCCGAACTGATATTTGTATCTTCATTTCCAAGTTCCTCTACTAAGGAATCTACCCTAGCTTCCATCGGATCCTGCCTGAGGCAGCCTGTGGCAAAGCCAATGAGGAAAAAAAGAAGCAGCAAAAGAATTGCGTTTTCAAATGTAAAAAATTTCTTTTGTTTCATAAATTTCTTGCCTCCTTTTCATTTTTTACATTCCTTTCCTCTGCAATCGGAACCAGGATTTCAGCAAATACTTTCTGATTTTCCCATTCAGAACTTACATTTACCCTAAAAACATCTCCTGGCTTGCCTCTTATTACGTTTTGGACCGGCATGTAAGTCTTATCAGAAGTTCCGCTCCTAGAAATTTCAATTAGAGCGTAAGGGTAATCTGGCCAAATCCAGAGAGGGGTTTTATCGTAGGCTTCAACATAATAAACCTCAGAGGCCGTAAACACCGTTTTTCCAGTTTTTTCATCCCTTACACTAAGATTCGTACGAAGGTCTTTTGCCCTACTGGGACTGTAATTTAGGATATACCCATAAATTCCGTAAAGTTCGACCTCATTTCCAAGATCCAATTCCGGCCAATCAAACTTTTCTGCTTCCAATTTCAGGCTCAGTTTCGGAGGCAGGATTTCAAGGGTATGAGAAGCGCTGTCAATAAGCCGTGAGTCTTCGGTAACTTTAATCTTGAGTTCGTATTTTCCGGGAAGGGAGTATCCGAGTCTGGCTTTTATACTGTTATTTCCGGGCTGAAGCGTAATTGGTTTTTGAAAAGAGACGAAATCGACATCCCAGGGATGAGTTGAATTTTCAGAAATGATTATCCTAGAAGTTGGATAGCTTATCTTATTTTCATCAACAAAAGCGTTTTCTATGTCAACCCAGACGTCTACGGGTTTTGATTCGTTGTTTTGAAGGACCATAGTAAGTTTTTCTGGAATTTGGGCCCCTAAAGGAGGCGTTTGTATTTCTACAATCTTTACATCAATCTCCGACTCAAAAGGCCACAATAAAGACAGAGTTAGAGTCAGAAGCACTGCAAAAATCAAGATTAACTTCTTATTCTTCATCAGAAACTCCCTCCGGACAGGAACTGCCCCTTATTTTATCAGATATTGAAATACAGTTGGTAAGCCCGTATTTTCTTTTTGAAATAATTCCACGCTTTTCCAGATTTGTAAGGATCCGAGAGACCTTGGCCCTGGAAAAATTCAGGGAATTTACAAGTTCGTTCTGGAGGATTTGGCCTCCGCTTTTTTCTATAAATTCAACTGCTCGCCGTTCATCTCCTTCAAGTGCTATTAAAAGTACGGAGATAGGATCAGGATAGCTCTTTCCGGGACCCCCCAGTTTTTCAGTTTCAAAAACCTGTGACTCAAAGTCCTTATGGAAGTTATTTTCCGGAGCAAAAGGCTGTTTTATTCCAGAAACTAAATCTTTTCCAGACTTTTCGGGCTTTCCTACAGACTTTCCGGGGTTTAGCTGCGCTCCGGAAAGGAAATTTGCTTCGGACCTGAAACCCGGAAGCTTAGAGGAAGTAAGCCCAAAACCCGCCAAAAGTTGGGAGAGGGTAACCCCTGCAAAAAACCCCGAAAAGAGGAGGATGTAGGCATCCTTTACAGTGTAAACGTAAGGAATATCCACAACTTTGAAAGTATCTCCATCAATTTGAATCACTACGGGAGCATTTTCAAGCAGTAGGTTGATCGCAAGTGTACCCGAGAGGAGCAGCAGGCCCAGAGCCAGCACGAACCTCATTCGTTCTTTCATAATATCAAGTCCTTATTCACTGCTCTCTATTATGTCTGAAACAATTGTTATAATTTTAGTGCAAGAGCTTCCCAAGACGTTGCATTATTCTGCAACCACAGGCTCCCGATTGGGAATTAAGGATGGGTAAAAAAGCATAGAAATTTGGGTGGGGGTTAAAAGAAAAAAAAGGGAAGAAAAGAGAAGAAAGAAAAGAAAAAGAAGGGAGAGAAAAAAAGGAAGGAAAAAGCTTAAGAATTCCCAAAGAAAAGCCTGCCTCAATCTCGAGGCTTTAAAGCCTTACAGGAGTTTCTTAGAAGGAATAAGCCTCATGATGTTCATCAGGGGAATACTTAATAGCAAGGACCCGGATTATCCCCAAAACGAGCAGGAGGGCCGAAAGGCTTAAGATAAATTCATAGCCAAACTCCTTGGAATAGAGGCCTAAGGCAAGTTCTCGCAGGATTATTAGAATTGTGGCATCGGTTACGTTCGTAAGCTTGATACGGTCGCGTTCAAGAAAGTCAACGAAAGTCTTGAAAAGGTCGATAACAATAAAAATCGTAAGCACGCTGGCTACTATGTGTCGAAATCCGATGTCGAGGGTCTCGAAGAGGAGGAAGCGCAGATCCAATAGAGTCTTTACCATTCCCAGAATAAGGGCTAGTACCAGCACGTAGAGAATGAAAGTTGTAACAAAACGAATGACGTTTTTAAATATCTTTACATTGTCTATTTTTATGGAACTCAGCACCGCTATTATTTTTTCCTCCTTGCTCTCTTTTTTCCCTCAAATTCCATATAAATATATATAAATATCTGTAATTATTAATACTCATACATAGAATATATAGAAAAAGAAGCCTCCCTTCTGCATTTTTCAGAACTCTTCGGTTTCGGAAAGCTCCATTTTTAAATTCTGATCCTCTGTTTCGGCACTTTCCTTTTTTAAGATGAAAAGAGCAGACATTAAAAGCAGGCTTAACAAAAGCACAGGGATTACAAAGGGCTTTAGAATCCCAATTAGAATATTCAGACGAGTTTTGGCTGAAAGAGAAGGCGGAGCTTTTGCTTCAGGACTTTTTTCAATATTGGATTTTGGAGGGACGTTTGAGGAAGTCGCAAGCTTATTTTCAACTCCTCCGGTTTTTACCACAACTTCATTAAGCTCTTTTGCAGCCGGCCCATTCTGGACTTTTAGCTCCTTTCCAAGAGGTTTTTGGGCTAAACAAGACTCGTCTTCAAGCAGGCCTGAAAAAGCGGTTTGGTTTCGGCCAAAAAGATAGACTTTTCCTCCCTTTCCTCCTGCCGCAAGTGTGGAACTGTCCTCGGAAATAGAGATACTGTTAAGAGATTCTTCTTTTACATTTTCCCGAAGATCTCGCTTCCAGAATTCTTGGCCTTTAAGCCCGAGCACATAAAGACCCCCTTTCCAATTTCCTGCGGCAATATAAGAACTATCTGGAGCTATCGCCACATTATATACGGTATCTCCGGTTTCATAATCCCAGAGTTTTTCTCCGGAGTTGTTAAAGAGGTAGACTTTAGCATCAAAACTACCTGAGGCCAGATAAGAGCCATCGGAGCTTAAAGAAACGCTGCTGATCCAGAACTCAGGTTTGTGAATCCAAGAAAATTCTCCGGCCCGATCAAAAAGGTAAACGTTATAGTTAGAACCTCCAGAGGCGACATATGAAGCTTTGGGGGTCATGCATACGGTATTTATCACACTTCCGGTTTTTTGGTCCCATTCTTTTTTCCCATTTTCATTAAGGAAATAGACAAAATTTCCGGAATCTCCGGCTGCAACATAAGAGCCATCTTCTGAAATTGCAACGCTTCGAACCGAATCCTTGCAGGTAAAATTCCAGAGCAGCTCTCCTTCCCGATTAAAGAAGTAAACCTGCTTATCTTCACTTCCGGCTGCAAGGTAAAAACCATCGGATGAGAGGGCAACGCTGTTGATATTGCCTTTGGTTTCATAGGCCCAGAGGAGTTCTCCTCCCCGATCAAAAAAATAAACGCAATTATCGTTGCTTCCAGCTGCGATTCTGGAGGCATCCGAGGCCATAGAAACCGTATAGACAATATCTCCGGTTTCGTATTCCCAAAGTTTCTTACCTTGCTTATCAAAGAAAGAAACATTATGGTCAAAGCTGCCTACTCCAGCGTATTTTCCATCTCTTGAAAGCGAGATACTGTTTACGATGGAGCCGGTATTACAGATCCCAAGAAGCTCAAAAGCTTTAAGGTTACTTTCATTTATGCCGCTTCCGTTTGCTTCCTCTCCCAAAGGTACATCCTCAACTGCCATTGCAGTGCCAGAAATAAAGGTGAGAAGAGCAAAAATAAAAAATAATTTCATTCCTGAATGCCCCTTCATAATTATATGGATATGCTCCCAACGTTTTTTTATGTGGATGTTTAGCTAACATTGGTATTTGGGTGTTTATTTAACGTTGGTAATTTCCAAAGTTTACGGTAATATTTTTTTTATATATTTTTACTCATTTTTTGATTACTGTTCAATTGCTAAATACTTGTTGCCTGTGAGCCAAGTTTCACTACTTTTCTACCCAAACTCTTCGGATTTGAAAGGGAAAAATAATTGACCTAAGCTACAAAAAAAAGATTATGAATCCCCTTCCAGAACAGAAGCTTGCCTGTACATTTCTTCGGCTCTTCCTTTAAAGCCTCTTGTTTTAAGAAGAAAAGCATAGCCTCGCAGAGCTCTGGGATTATTTGGGTCAAGAGAGAGGGCTTTTTTGTACTGGGTTTCAGCAACTTGGCAAAAGCCGATGTTTGTAAGAAGCTGAGCGTAATCGGTCAGAGTTTCGACGTTTTTGGGATCAAGTTTGAGGAGCTCTTTGAAATGTTTTCGGGCAGCTTCGCTCTGGCCGCAAGCTGAAAGCATTTTGGCATAGCAGCGCCTGGCAGGAAGGTGCTTGGGGTCAAGCTCAAGCGCAGTCAGGTAATAAGGTTCGGCTTTGCTAGGGTTTCCAGTTTTTTCAAGGAAAAGCGCATAGCGATAATTGGATTCAAGATGCTTAGGGTTAAATTTAAGGGCTCGTTTGTAGTGGAAAAGGGCTTCAGAATTCCGACCAAGTGCGAAAAGAAGCGTTGCATACCTGCAATTGGTGCTTAGGTGCTTAGAATCAAGGCTGAAGGCTTTTTGGAAGAAGGCCTCAGCTTCCTTGAGCCGGCCCAGACAGTGGAGAAGATAAGCGTAATTAGAGAGAGTAGCTACATGGAAAGGATATTGCAGTAGGGTATTATTAAAAACTGCAAGAGCTTTTTCTGCCTTTCCCAATTCCGTCAGAGCCAAGCCCTCTTTTGAAAGCGTATCCGGGTTTTTTGAATTTAAAGCCAGAGCTTTTCTAAAATCCTTAAGAGCTTGAAGCTGCCATTTTAAAAATAAAGCTGTATCTCCCGCAAGCAGATAGGCAGCTTCTTGTTCTTTTCCTGTGGAAACTTCAGCGCAGGCTCTGGCAAAAACATATTTCTCCCGGTACATTTTTTCTTTTTCACAAATCAATGCAAGCTCAAAAAGGGTTTTTGGGAAAATCAAATGCTTGGCCGAAAAATCAATAGCAAAAGAAATTGCGCTCTCAAGCTCATCATTTGAAGCGATACAGGCAACAAGGGTGGATATAGAAGAGGGATCGGAAAACTCCATTTGCATAGACAAGACAGCTCCTAAAATCTAAGAAATAAAACTCCAAAAAGCGAGAATTTCAGAGGCAAGAACCTTTTAGGAAAAGACAGCCTTCCAAACAGCCAGGTTTTTCCTTCTTGTTTTGCCCAATCTTAAAAATAGTTAAATAATAAATAATTTACGCGATAACTTGAAAAAATCGAAGAGTTAAAAAAGAAAAAGCTGAGAAAAAGCGGCTCAAGCCAACCTTAGGAGGCTATTTAAGCTTCTTTTACTTCAGCCTATCCTTTAAAGCCGGCGAAAACTGCCTTTTTTTCAGCGG
>JAQUFK010000030.1 GCA_028684695.1 Methanosarcinaceae archaeon
CATCTGAGCCTGAGCCTTCGAAACCTTCCATAAACATTCTCAAATATTATCCAGAAATAAAAGAGGATGAAGACTTAATCATAGCAATAGGAGAATCTAGGGAATTCAACATTACTGTTGACCAAAAATGTGTTGTCACATGGATGGTTGACGGAAAGGGAGAAGAAGAAAAAGAAGCTTTGGAAAAAGACGGGAAATACTTTTCTTCTTTTAACTACACCTTTGGCGACGTTAAAAATTATAACATAACTGCAATAGCTAAAAATGAAACTACAGGCAACAAAACTTTACAGACATGGGATCCTATAAAAGTTGTTTCTGAAAATTTCGAATCCGGAAATCGGATCTGGGCTGAAGATTTAGGTCTTTCTAATAAGAAATATACCTGGAACTCCCTAAGTTACTCTGGCTTTTTCTATGACCTTGATACTGGGGATTTTTCCGAAGAACTAGTAATCAAAAATATTGATAGGACTATAGAAGAAGGAGATATTAGCTATAAGACTTCTCCAATTCCTACTGAGTTTGAATACGGGGACTGGGGTAAATATGACGTCATTGGGTTTATGGCCCAGGAGTATTTTGCGGGATTTAAAGAAGAAGAACAAGATATCGTAGATGAGGATATTAGCCTGATTAGTGAAGGCGTTTTATCTAAAGTGCTTCTTGATAGCGACGATAAAAGTTCCCTTAGTTCGGATTCGGATCTAGTCCTTAAGGAAGGTTATTCCCTAAATATAGTTGAAGTTGACGTCAACGGAGACAAAGTTTGGGTTCAGCTTGAAAAAGACGGAGACGTTGTAGACGATCAGTTCCTTTCCTCAGAAGACGATTTTGTTTATGAGACCGACCTTGGAGATGCCGAAGACGTTCCCATAGTCATAATCCATTTCGGAGAAGTCTTTGCGGGGCAGGAGTCTAGTGCTGTCTATGTGAAAGGAGTCTTCCAGATTTCGGACAATTACATTGAAATTGAAGATGGGCAAGAATTTGGGAAGATGGAAATAACCTCGATGTCTGAAGATAAAATTGAAATGAAAAACAAGGAAGATGACATCAAGCTCGGTAAAGGAGATACAATAAAACTTATGGGGAAAATAGAGCTCCTCGTCGCAGATGATAGTGTTCTCAGGTTTGCTCCTGTCCTTGATATGTCCGAAGCTGGCAAATACGAACTTCGTGGGACTGTTTATGATGACAAAATGAGTAATATGACTCTAAAATGGGATCCCTTTAACTTTGAAGGCTTCTACTACAATATGGACGAGGGACTTGGAACTGAAAGCCTCGAGATCCTTGAAGATAAATTTAATGGAAGGGAAATTGAGGAGAAGGGTCTTATTTATAAAGCCGTTCCTCAAGAAGTCGAATTCGAATACAAAAACTGGGGTAAATTCCAGGTCCTCGGGTTTATGGCCGAAAAATTCTTTGCAGGATATACTGAAAATAGCACCTTTACAGGTAATGATGAAGTAAGTCTTCTTTCAGATAACGTGCTTAGCAAGGTTTTGGTCGATAATGATAAAGAGAGATCCATGTACACGGGCTCGGATTTTGTCCTTGAGGAAGGTTATTCTCTCAAAATTAAAGAAGTTGATATAAATGGTGAAAAAGTCTGGATTCAGCTCCTAAAAGATGGAGATCTTGTAGACGATCAGTTCCTTTCCTCAGGAGACACTTACGTTTATGAAAACGATATTGGAGATGCGGAAAATGTTCCTCAGATCCTTGCAAAATTCGGAGAAGTCTTTGCAGGGGCAGAGGCAAGCGCCGTCTATGTGGAAGGAGTCTTCCAGATCTCTGATAAATATATAACAGTTGAAGATGGAGATAGCTTTAGGGAGATGGAAGTTTCGGGAGTCAGCGAAGCTGGCATCGAAATGAAAAACGAAGATGATATCAACCTTAAAAAAGATGACATCATTGACCTTATGGGCGAAGTAAAGATCAAGGTTGCAAACGATAATACTCTCCGATTCTATCCCTTTGTAGAAATTGAAACTGAAGGAGACGGTACTGGTCGAGGCCTGAAGCTCAGTGTACCTGACGATATTTTCGTGGAGGAAGAGTTTGAAATCGAGGTTACGGCTGACAAAAAAGCTATAGAGGCCGTTACTATAAAACTTGATGGAAAATCCATAGGAAAAACCGATAAAGAAGGAATTCTAACTTACAGTTCAAGTGAGACTGGAAAATTCAAGCTTACTGCGGAAAAGGAAGGCTACACCTCGGCAAACAAAAACATAGAGATTCGGGAGCCAAAAGAAGAGCTGAGTCTCAGTGTCTCTCCTGAAACAGCCTATGAAGGGGATACGCTTACAATCGAAGTTGTAAAAGCCATTGGAGGCGAGCCCGTTGAAGGAGCTGAAATCTTTGTAGACGGGGATTCCATTGGTTTTACTGATTCCGATGGAACCCTTACCTATACCACAACGGATTCAGGTAGGCTTTCGATAAAGGCGGTTAAAGAAGGCTTTTTGGATAAAGATATGACCTATAATGTAAAAGCCTTTGAAGCGATCTTCACCTACTCAAATCTGGTAGTTCCGCCTGAAGTTAAAGCCGGAAAAGAAGCTGAGATTTCAATTACCGTTGAAAATACCGGAAACGCAGAAGGCGAAACAGAAGTCGAGCTCCGGGTAAACGAAAGCTTTGTTGATTCTCAGCAGATAAGCTTGGATGTTGGAGAAAGTACTCGGCTTACTTTCCTCCATGCTGAGGAAGTTCCTGGCATCTATACCGTTGAAGTTGGAGACCAGACTACCACATACGAGGTAACTGAAAAAAGCTCGATTCTGCTCTATGCTCTCGTGCTCTTGATCCTTGTAATAGCTGGAGGGGCAATCTACCTCTTTACCAAAGGTGGTATGAACAAGGAAGAGCTGCAAGAGAAAATAGAGGAGCTTTCTGGCAAGAAAGACAAATAAGCTTGGGCTAATATGACAAATAAGCTGTCAAAAAGCTTGTTAACTATTCAAAAAAATATAAGAGTCAACGGGCTTAAACTGTAAAAAAACTTAAAAATTAAGAACTAGAATCTAAAAGAAGGAAAAACTCCACGTTATTAATACTTAAAAGAAGAAACGTGGAGTTTGAACCTGCTTTTCTTGAATGAAATTCGGCCTTTTTTCCAATTTTTGAGGAAATTTCAGGCTCTTTTTTTATACTCTTAAAGCTTCTTCTTCTTCTTCTTCTTCTTCTTCTTCAATCCATTTTCTTAAGTGCAAGCTCGATTGCATCCATCAGGCTGTCTCTGGGAATGATTGTCGTAACCGGGATATTCAGGATTTTTTCCACGGTCGGGCTGACGATAGGCGCGCAGACAAGAGCCTTTGCCCCGTCTTTTTCGGCATTTACGGCCGCAATGATTGCTTCTTCCATGGAGGTTGCCGAATATTCTCTGATGGTAACAAGCCTCCCAGCGATTTTTTTCTTAGTCTCAACGATATTGTCAAGCACGGTCCGGGCTGCAATTACGGCGATAAACTCTCCGCTGTCGGATTCTTTAAGTTCTCGAATAGTCCTTACTATTTGGCGCAGGGTTTTTATGTTAGGGTCCCGGTTTCCGGATAGAATCTTATACAGCGTACTTGGGGGAATGTCTGCCAGTTTGGCAAAATCAACAGCAGTAAGGTTTAGATCTTCCTTTATTACTTCCGAAAGAGCTTTCTGAAAAACTTCATCGGATTCAAATGCAGCTTTGATCACTTTCTCCGCAGCGTTCATAAATATACGTCCTATTAAATAATATTAATCAGAAATAGTCTTCTATGGCTAATTTCTTCCTGATTTGAGAAATATTCATAGGTATATTAATACATATAGGCTAAATTTTATGGAATTTGAGAAACTATATATACTAAAGTCCAACGAATAATAAAAACACACAGAACTTATAATGAAATAAAAAAAAATTTATTTTTTCAAATTTGGGTTCTCTTTCCGCTTGATTTATTAAGAGCTAGAACCCGAAATTAAAAAGCAGCTTCCAAATTCAGTGAAACTTATTGAGGTGAGCATTTGAAGAAAACTGGTATCTTGATCCTTGTTGTACTCTTAATCTCAGCAGCTTTTGTCTCAGGCTGCGTTTCCGAAGACGAGAAAGAAACTCCTACTACCCTCAGAGTTGGCTATCAGCCAAGCACACATCAAATAGCTTACATGACAGCCCAGGATAAAGGCTGGTGGGAAGAAGATCTGGCCCCTTACGGCATTGAAACAATTGAAGAACACGTCTTTCCCACAGGCTCTCCTGAAATGCAGGCAATGCTCTACGGCAATCTGGACATAGCTTATGTGGGCGCAGCTCCTGTAATTACAGCTCTTGACAAAGGGCTTGACGCGAAGATAGTTGCTGCAGTTCAGGTTCAGGGTTCAAATCTCGTTCTCAGGCCGGAATTTAATTACAGCAGTCCTAAAGATTTAAAAGGGCTGACCATTGCAACTTTCCCTCCAGGTACGATTCAGGACACCTTGCTCCGGAACTGGCTAAAAGAAAATGGGCTTGATCCTGAGGAAGATGTGGAAATTAAGGGCATGGGACCCGGAGAAGCTATGAGTGCAATTACGTCCCAAATCGTTGATGCAGCCTTTCTTCCCCATCCTGCGCCCTCAATTATTGAAAGCGAAGGTAATGGGCGCTCTATCGTAGCTTCAGGAGAAATACAAAAAGATCATGCCTGCTGTGTACTTGTAGCAAGCGGTAAACTCATCCGGGAAAATCCTGAACTTGTGGAACAGATCGTAAAAACCCATATCAAAGCTACCGAATATAATCAGGAAAATCCAGAGGAAGCTGCCAGGATATTTGCAGCTCGGACTGAATGGGAACCCAAGATGGTTGAAAAATCTTTTGCAGATTGGGATGGAGTCTGGATCTCAGATCCTAAATTTATTGTAAATTCCACGGTTCAGTACGCCGATTTCCAGTACGAATTAGACTATATTGAGAATCCTCTGACAAAGGAAGATATTTTTAATACAAGCTTTTATGAGGCAGCTGTTGCGTAAAAACTCTAAGATAAAATAAAAAAAGGTCTGGCCGTCCTGAATAGGACGCTTCAGATTTTTTTTATTCGGAGTTTCTTCCAAGCTGTCTTGGCAGGATTCTTTTATTGTTTTTAATCCCTCCGAAAACTAGGAACTGATGTTTTCCGGGCCGGATAATCTCTCCGGAAAGGTAAAAAAGAAGTAATACTATTTAAGTAGCCATGAACTTTAAATTCATAAAAACTTTACGGCAAAAAAGTGTAGAAGTAGTTTCCGTTCTTTCTGTTATTGTCCTCTGGCAGTTTACGGCAGATTGGATTGTGCAGAACAAATTAAAACTTCCAAGTTTTTATGATGTCTTGGTCTCTTTTTTTTCAATTCTTGAAAGCGGGAGCTTTTTCACAGACCTCCTTATAAGCCTACTACATTTTGGGATCGGGACCATAGCAGCTTTCTTAGTAGGCATCCCTTTGGGAATTGCAATGGGCTGGTTCAAAAAAACGAGCCGAGCCATGGATCCGATTATTGAGATCCTCCGCCCCATTCCTCCCCTTGCCTGGATTCCCTTTGCAATGGCCTGGTTTGGGCTCACTCCTACAGCAGCGGGTTTTATCGTTTTTATGGGTATGGTTTTCCCAATTATTATCAATACCTATACAGGTTTTAAAAATATTCCAAAAATCTATGTCGAAGCTGCAAAGGTTCTTGGCTGTAATTCCAATCGGGAGCTTATCCGCTATGTTGCTTTGCCCTCGGCTATGCCCTCCATTGTTGCAGGGATCAGAATTGCTATGGGCGTTGGCTGGATGTGCCTTGTTGCAGCTGAAATGTTTGGAGTAAACGAAGACGGACTCGGGTACGAACTTTGGCAAAGTTCTCACTTGCACCGGATGAATTTCGTACTTATGTATATGCTCCTGCTTGGATTTCTCGGGCTTTTCATTGATCGTTCCTTCAGGTACTATGCGGAATCAAAACTTCTCAAGTGGAAAGCAGGAATTGTGGTATAAATGGGCAAATTAAGTGTTAAAAACGTTTCATGTACCTTTCAGAAAAAAGAAGACGGTTCGGAGACCGAAGCCCTGGAAAACGTCAGTTTTGAGGTCAAAGATGGAGAATTCGTCTGTATCCTTGGACCTTCGGGTTGCGGAAAGACGACTCTTCTTCGAATAGCCGCAGGCCTTGAGACTCTGAGTTCGGGAGAGATTCTTTTAAATGGGGAAAAAATAACTGGGCCGGACCCTAAAAGAGGGATGGTTTTTCAGCAGTATTCTCTTTTTCCCTGGAGAACGGTAATTGAGAATATCACGTTCGGACTTGAGATGCAGAAAATTGAGAAAACCGAAGCTCAGAAAAGAGCTGAAAAATACCTGGAGCTTGTAGGGCTGGAACAATTTAAAGATAGTTATCCTCACGAACTTTCAGGAGGCATGCAGCAGAGGGCCGCGATTGCAAGGGCTTTTGCAAACGAACCCGAGGTCCTTTTTATGGATGAGCCTTTTGGTGCCTTAGATGCTCAGACCCGAAACGTTCTTCAGGACGAACTTCTTAAAATCTGGGCGCAAAAACATGTAACCTTTCTTTTTGTAACCCATAGCGTGGATGAAGCAGTCTTCCTTTCGGATCGGATAGTAGTTATGAGCGCCAGACCCGGAAGAGTTAAGGAGATTATAAACGTGGAGCTTCCAAGACCTCGAAGCCGGACCAGCCCGGAAGCTAACCGCTTAAGGGATCATGTACTTAAATTACTGGAAGAAGAACGCTTTCAAAAGCGTTGAGCTGAATCTAATATCCGGAAAAATGAAAAAAAGGTTTAAGAAGGCCTCTTCTTGAATTGTAAACTCGAGGGCTTTAAATCCGAAGCCTACGCCTACTCTGAATCTTATTTAATTTCAGGCTCTGAAAATTCTTTTGGTTCCCTCCCTTTCAAGTCCGATGTTAAAAGGGGCCCAAGTTTTTTTTCGGCCTTTTCCTTACAGAGCAGGACCCGTTCGACTCCAGGTTTAAGAGCAAGAGCTTTTCGATAGGCTAAAACTGCTTGGGCATACTCTCCCGCATAATGGAAAACAACGCCTTTATAATACCAGCTCTTAGGGTTTTTCAGGTTCAATTGAATTGCTTTTTCTATAAGCTCGGCTGCAGCCGCATTCCTGCCCAGGTTTGCAAGCACATATGCTTTTTTGCTCAGGGCTTTTACGTTTTCGGAATCGAGTTTGAGGCTTTTATCAAAGTAGATCAGAGCTTCTTCAAATCGCTTTTCTTTCTGTAGAATATATCCTTTTGTAAAAAGGGAATCTGGATGAGCTGGTCTATGGTTTAAGGCTTCATCAATACCTTTTTTGGCCTCTGAAAGGCGGTTAAGTTTTATGAGGCAGGAACTTTTAAGGGAGAGGGCAGTCCAGTCCTGAGGCTCCAGGGCCAGACTCATATCATAGGCTTTTAAGGCATTTTCATATTTTCCGAGTTGGCTCAGAACAAAGGCTTTCTGCTTCCAAGCAGCCCGATAATCCGGCCTTAGCGCTATGACTTTCTTATATGCTTCTAAGGCTTTTTCATAAGCTCCGCTCCGCTGAAAAGCAAGCCCTTGGGCATAGGCGGCATGATAGTGTACGGAATTATTTTCAAGCGCTTTTGAAAAAGCTTTCTGAGCTTCTTCATATCTGCCCGTTTTTAGATAAGCAAGCCCCTGCCCATAAAAAGAGCTTGAAACTCCTGCTTTTACATGGGAAAAAGCCTCAATTGCTTCTTCAAACATATTTAGCTCCAGCAAAAAAGCAGCTCTTTGCCTCCATTCGGCTTCATTTTTGGGTTCCAGATTAATTTTAGAATTTTTGGCCTCTCCTTTGTATTTTTTTCGGTATAATTTCTCCCACTTTTTAAGATATTTAAGGGCCTCTGGATGTTCAGGAACGTATTTAAGGAGGGTTTTTAATTCCAGAATCGCATGAGGATAATCCCTTTCTTTGGCGAAATTCTGGGCTAAGCTAAGGATATTGTCCAGTAAATCCGTTGAAAAAATAAGATAAGCCGTCTCTTCGGTTGCAGCATCTTCCAGCTCACTTGGCTTGGATTTAAATAAGGCAGGCAAAAAATTATAGGCTCCCACACTGTCAAGATAGCCCAGATTTCCAAAGATATTTTCGTATTTAAAATGGTATTCTCTTCCTTCAATATCTTTTAAAAATCCATATTTATTTGGGGGAATTGTCCGATATATTTCTCCCATTTTTAAATCTTTTGTATAAGTTTCGGAGCTTGCAAGCTCATCTTCTGGCAAATTAACGGTAAACACGCGTTTGGCTGAAGCCTCAGGAGCTGAAATCTGTGCAGACAGACCTGCAGAGGCTTTTTGGGAAGCTTCTGATATTTTTTCATCTTCTTCATCTTTTTCATCTTCTTCTTTTGAAGCTCCACATGCTTTGAGGGGCTCGATTTTTGCTTCTTTTCCTTTCCTGGAAAGCAAAGAAATCCGGGAATCAAAAGCTTTGTTAGGCTTTTGTAAACCCTTTTTATTTAGGAATTCCTCGAAGCGGTCAAGGGAATGGCTAACCAGCTCCGAAGTTAGCACTCCGGAGTTTTCTTTAATTACTTGAAATAATTTAGCAATTTCTTTTCCAAGAAGGGTTTCAGGCTTAAAAACATAGACCATCGATTGCAGCAGCAGCTTTAACAAATCTTCGGATTCCGCTTCCAAAATGAAAAAATTGAATAAAATTTCCCGCAAAACGTAAGAAAAAACAGAATATTCCTTTTCTTCTCGGATTAGCTCACAGAATTTATACCACATCTCAAGTCCAGAACGTGGATCTTTCATGCAGAAATAAGTTCCCAGATTCAAAAGGGCTTTTGAATTGCAGGCTTCATGCAGATAAGCATAGGCAGCATTATAGAGGGATGGGCTCTTCTGCTCGCATTCAAAAGCTTTTTCAAACAGTCTGCCTGCATCAGGATAAGCATAACTTTTTAACTTAAAACAAGCAGCATTATAAAAAAAGACTCCCGTATCTGGATATCGTTTTCCCAAAGAAAGCATTTCTTCTGATAAAGCCTCTAGAATTTTAGGGTTTTCCTCCGCATTATTATAACGGCTGAGCAGACTGTCCCACTTTTTTCGGTCGTTTGGGTTTACTCCGGACTGAAACGGCTCTGGAAGCCCGGTTATAGGCTCTTGAGGGCTTATATCGGAAAGGCCGCAGTTTTGTGGACTAAAGCCCTCTAAGAAGGCAGCAAGCTTTTCTTGAGAAACTTCCTCTCCTTTTTCAGTTTCACTTGCGGGTCTTAAAGCCAAATGGTCTTTAAGGGTGCTTTGCGAGTGCAATTCGCCTTTCTGACTCAGTTGCCAGGCTCCAAGCATTTCAAAGGAAATGCCTGAAAGCCCTTCTTTATTTTTTATAAGTATGCTCTCCTTCTCAATCCCGATAATATCTCCTTCTAGAGTTTCGCCGTTCTTTAAAGTCAAATGTAGATGCATATTCTCTTTTGCGCTGGAAATTAGTGCAGATATAAAACTCATTAAATCCCCTCGATTTAAATTTAAGAGCCTACCTTCCATAAAAAATCCAATGGATGGAAGCCTCAAAAGTTAATATATTTTTCAGAAATTAATAATGTTTCGATTTTGATGTGCAAGCCGATGAGAATTGAACTTAGTCTTTTCCTCTCTTAAAATCAAAAACTTTATATGCGAAACTCTTTTAAGTATATTAATAATAAAGAAGAAATCCGTATGATTTATTTCCATTTTCTAATTGTTTTTGGCGAATTGGTGTGACAATGATTCGGAAAAAATCGTTTTTAGGCGTAATAACTTTCCTTTTAATCGCAATTTTTTGCCTACTCGCTTTGGGAGCTCCTGCTTTTGCAGAAGAGGGAAAAAAAGGGAGCGAGAAGCCTGAAGCTGGGATCGTGAGAAGTTTTTCAACTGAGAATCCAGCTCCTGGAGAGGAATTTACTGTGAGCCTGGAGGTTTCGGGGCTCAAGGCTGCAGGGGTCGTAGAAACCCTTCCCGAAGGATTTGTTTATATTGAGTCTCTCTCTCCGGGGGAAGCTCAGGTTAATGTTTCCGGCCAAAATCTTGTGTTTTCAGTGCTGGATGACGAAAAAATCACATACAAAGTCAAAGCTCCAGCCTCTGGGAAGGGAATTTTTGAAGGTAAATGGAAGGATTTTTTGAATGGGGCAGAAGGCAGAGTCCAACCCTCCGAGCTAAAAGTTAAGCCTAGGGCTAAACCCTCAAAAACCGGGTTGGCTTCCGAAAAAGCTCCGGTGTCTGAAAAAAGTCCTTTTGGCTCAGAAAGCCTCCTGTTTGGGGGTTTGGCTGCACTAAAAGCGCGGAGCAGAGCACAGAAAAAGAAGAATAAAAGGAGAGCCTGAAAAAGGAGAGAGAAAAATGCAGCATAACCTAAAAAAAGTCCTGATAGGGATTTTAATTCTTTTGATCCTGAATGCTTCCTTAGGGGCTGGGGCACCCTCAAGTTCAGGAGCTGAAGCCAAAGCCGGAATAGGAAATGAAACCCCAAAAGTACAAGGTCCAGAGTTTCAATCAAAAGGGGAAATTTCAGAAGGTATACTCGCCTACATGCAGGCTGTTTATTTGGGAGCGGCCCTTAGACCTCCAGATGAAGCGACTCTCTCAAAAGCAGCTTCGGCTTATCTTCTGCAGCTTGAGAAGACTAAAGGCAGCGTCCTTAAAATCGCAACTCCAAATACCGTAAAATCGGCTTCTCTTTTTGGAGATTATTCTCTTGGTATTTTTGCTCATCTCTCAAATCCTCCTCTTATGAAAATGGATGCAAACGGAAAACTCGTAGGCCAACTCGTAGACTGCTACGAGGTTTCTGAAAACAATACCAGATGGACATTTTACCTCAAAGATGAACTGTACTGGAGTGACGGAAAAAAAGTCAGTCCAAAAGATGCAGAATTTACTATCCGCTACTATGGGAAAAAGACTCCTTCAGCGCGCTGGATTAACGATACCTTGAAAAGCTCTTCTTTTTCCGAGGCTGAAAATTCTGTGACCTTCAAGTTCAATAAACCTTATACGCGCATAAACCTTGAGTTTGCAACCTACAATCTCCTGCCTGCCCATATCTGGGAAAAAATAGAGGAGCCGCAGAAATATATTCACGAAGGCTCCTATGTGGGTTGCGGACCTTATTTCCTCAAAAGGATTGAGCTTAAGGCTGGAAAACTAGTTTTTGAGCGCAACCCTTACTGGAGAGGTCCGATGCCAGCTTTTGAATGCGTAGAAATTCATTTTTACTCAAACCTTGATGTTGCAACCCTTGCCCTGGAAAATGGAGAGGTTGACACTTATTACAAATATGCTTCTTCCTACCCTTATCCCAACATTGAACAGTTAAAAAAGACTGAAAAATTTGATTTTCTAGAAAAGACAAATGTAGGGCTTATTTTCCTTGGCTTTAACCTTAAAAAAGCTCCGCTTTCGGATCGAGCTTTTAGAGAAGCTCTTTCCTATGCTCTCAACTACGAAGAACTTGTAGCCCTTGAAACTCTTGGGTACGGAGAGGTTGCAAATCGCGGTTTTGTCCCCCCTTCAATGGAATATTACAAAGAAACGGAAAAACTCAAATACAATCCTGCAAAAGCTCGTGAACTTATGAAAAAAGCCGGGTATGAGGATCGAAATGAAAATGGAATTTTGGAAAATAAAGAGGGGGATGATCTCCGGCTCACTCTTCTTGTAAGGCAGGACTCTGCCCGAACTGCGGAACTGCTCTCGGAATACTTAGAAGAAATCGGCCTTGAAATCGAGGTAAAAAATGTGGATCAAGACACTTGGTTTACCCTCAAAGACGATTACAAGTACGATCTTACCGTAACTCGTTCAACTCCTTGGGGAATGCTCATGCATGCAAGCTGGGGTAGTGGCTACTTTGATTCGCGAAGGAGTGGGAAAGGCGTGTTACACACTCTGGAAGACCCTGCTTTTTTGCAACTCTGTGATGAGCTTCTCGCAACCACAGACTCGGCTGAGCTTGAAAAGTCTGCACATGCGCTTCAGGCTTATTATGCGGAAAATCTGCCTGCCATTCCCCTTTACTGGAACAGAGTTGTAACACCTTTTAACAGGGATTTCGAAGGCTGGGCTGCGGATCCTCTTTATGGAATTTACAATCTGGAGACTTTTGTAGAAGTCAGGAAAAAATAAGGTCTGAGAAGCTAGGAAAAGAGAAAGTAAAAAACCCGGAAGACGCCTCTAAATTTTCCTTCCATAAATAAGAAAAGGTGATTTGATCTCCACAGCAGTAAAAAAAACCTTCAGGTACCTGAGTTCTTTTGCTCTTATAGTCAGCCTCAATTTTGCTTTGCCCAGGCTCATGCCGGGAGATCCTGTAAAGAATCTTATAGGCGAAGACGTCTACGTTTCAGATCTCGTTATTGAGGAGCTTAGGGCTGAGCTTGGCTTAAATAGACCTCTTTTAGAGCAGTTTTTGGCCTATATTCAGGCCTTGCTCAGGTTTGACCTAGGGTATTCCTACCATTTGCACAGTCCCGTAGCTGAGGTTTTGCAAGAACGCATAGGCTGGACGCTTCTTTTTGTAGGGGTTTCTGTGGGCTTAGGCGCTGGGCTTGGGGTTTTCCTTGGCGCTTATGCAGGCTGGAAGCCAGAAACCAAATTAAGCCGTGGGCTTTCCTGCGGGTTTATTCTCCTTTCCTGTACGCCTCCTTATTTCCTAGCTCTGCTCTTTTTGGGAATTTTTGCTTTTAAACTCGGGTTGTTTCCTTTCAAGGGTTTTTATGATACCCTAACCCTTGGAAGTATTGCTTCTCACCTTTTTTTACCGGTGAGTGTGCTGGCTTTATTTTCAGCCTCCAGAAACTTTCTGATTCTGAGGGGAAGTGTTATTCAGGAAAAAGAAGAGCTTTATGCCTTGTACGCCCGGGCAAAAGGGCTTTATGAAAGGGAGATTCTTTTCAGACATGTTGTAAAAAATGCCTCTTTGCCAATAATTACTCTCTTAGCCCTTGATTTTGGCTTTCTCTTCAGCGGAGCGCTTTTTATCGAGATTGTTTTTTCCTTAAACGGAATGGGAACCCTGATCTATGATGCAATAATAGGCAAAGATTACCCTGTGCTCCAGGGAGCTTTTTTACTTATTGCCCTTGCGGTTCTGATTGCAAATATTCTTGCAGATTTTCTGTACGCTGTGGTCGATCCGAGAGTAAGGAGGCCCGCTTGATGCAAAAAGAAAGCAGGGCCTACAAAGAGCTTGGAGTACAAAGGAATCTCGGTCTTCCAAAAGAAAGCTATACCCTGAAAGAATCAGGGCTCCAAAAATTCGGAAAAATTTTTAAAACCTTTAATCGGGGGGGGTTGCTTCTGTTTTTCTTTTTCTTTTTTCTAGCCCTTTTTCCCTCTCTTTTTGCGCCCTATTCCCCAAGCGAACGGTTCATACCCTATGAAGCTCCTTCTGAGGCTCATCTTCTGGGTACAAATGATATAGGAAACGACATTCTTTCGGAACTTGTGTACGGGACCCGGATCTCGCTGATGGTAGGCTTTGCCTCGGCCTGTATTTCCACAGTGATTGGGCTTAGCATAGGGCTTTTAGCCGGGTATTTCAGGGGCTGGACAGCCGAGGTCCTTATGGGCTTTACGGATGTGGTACTACTCCTGCCCAAGCTTCCTCTGATAATTATTCTGGGAGCTTTCCTGAGGCCTAGTGTCTGGATTTTGATCCTTGTTTTGGGGCTGCTTTCCTGGGAATCCCTTGCAAGAATTGTGCGGGCAAAGACTCTGCAGCTCAGGGAATCGGGCTATGTTAAAAGTGCTCAATGTATAGGCTTTAGCTCGTTTCATATCATGTGTACTGATATTATTCCAAACCTTGTTCACGTAATTCTTCCCAAATTTATGCTTGCAACAGCTTCGGCTATGATCTCTGAAGCTTCCCTTTCATTTCTGGGCCTCGGGGATCCAAGCCTGAAAAGCTGGGGGATCATGCTTTCTTTTGCATTTTCCAGAGGAGGTTTTATTCGAGATATGTGGTGGTGGTACTTGCCTCCCGGACTTTGCATCACCTTTTGTGTATTGGCAGTAGCGCTTTTAGGCTTCGGCTTTGAGCCAAAAACCGGGGTTGCGAAAAAAGAGGTTGTGAAGCTTCAATGAATTCTTTACTTGATGTAAAAAAGCTTAAGGTCGGCTTTGAAGGCGCAAAGCCCGTAAATGTAATTTCAGAGGTCTCCTTTTCGATCCAAAAAGGGGAAAATCTGGCTCTTGTAGGGGAATCTGGATGTGGAAAATCCATAATTGCTCATGCGATTTTGCGTCTGCTTGCTCCCGAAGCCAGAATTGAAGGGAGCATCCTTTTTAAAGGTCGGGAACTTTTAAAATTGAGCGAAAAAGAGATGGCAAAGCTGCGAGGAAATGAGCTTGCGATTATTTTTCAAAACGCTTCTCATGCCCTGAATCCAGTGTATTCCATAGGGCGACAGCTTGCAGAGCCGCTGCGGATTCATCAAAAATCAGGAAAGACAGATGCCACAAAAAAAGTTTTAAAAGCTCTTGCCCAGCTGGGTTTTTCCAGCCCTGAAAAGTACCTGAAATTTTATCCTTCCTGGGGTTCGGGAGGAATGAACCAGCGTTTTTTGATTGCAAGCTCAACTATACTCGAGCCTGAACTGCTAATTGCGGACGAGCCAAGTAAAGGACTTGACCCTGCTCGCATTAAAGAAGTTGAGCGAGAACTTTGGGTTTTGGGAAAAGAAGCTAAAAGCTCCTTGCTGTTGATAAGCCATGATCTGGGATTTGTGCGCCGGCTTGCGGATAAAATCGCAGTCCTGTATTCTGGAGAAATCGTGGAGCTTGCAAAAACTTCCGTTTTTTTTAAACAGCCCCGACATCCTTATTCCCAAGGTTTGCTTGGAAGTCTTCCTGAAAATGGTTTTGTTCCAATCCCTGGGCTGGCTCCGGCTCTTTGCGAGTCGCCTTCTGGTTGCAGGTTCCATCCTCGCTGTCCTTTTCAAAAAGAAAAATGTCTGCGGGAACATCCAGAATTAAAAGCAAGAGAAGAAAGGGCAGTGAGGTGTTTTCTTTGGGCTTGAAAATCGAAAAGCTTTCCAAAAGGTATGGTAAGGGGCTCTTTAGTAGGGAAACAGAGCTTTTTAGGGATGTATCCTTTAAGCTTGAAGCTGGTAAAACTTTTGGGCTTACAGGGCCTTCAGGTACTGGAAAAAGTACTCTTGGAAAGATAATTGTAGGTCTGGAAAAACCTAGTCAAGGCGATGTTTTTTATAAGGGATCCTCGATTTTTGAACTCCGAGGCTCTGAAAAAAAGGTCTTTCGGAGGAAGGTTCAGATGATGTTTCAGGATCCTTTAGATGCCTTCAATCCAAGGAAAAAAATAGAGCGTTCGCTTTTAGATATTCTCTCTCTACTCAAAATTCCAGGGTCTAAAGGCCCTGATAAAATCCGGTTGATGCTGAAAACCGTTGGCCTTAATGAAGAAGTTCTCCTTCGCTTTCCTGCCCAGCTTTCAGGGGGGCAACTCCAGCGCCTAGCGCTTGGTCGGATTTTGCTCTTGGAGCCTGCTTTTATAATACTTGATGAACCCACATCAGCTCTTGACGTTTCGGTTCAGGCTCAGATCTTACAGCTCCTAAAAAAAGTTCAAGCTCGGGAAAAGCTTGGTTATCTGCTTATTTCCCATGACGAGGCGGTCGTAAGGTTCATGGCTGATTATTGCGGGAAGCTAGAGCATGGCAGCCTGAGTTTGGCCTGAAAAAAAGGAATTTGAAAGTTTTAAGGCCAAAAATTTCGGGGAAAAAATAAGCTGCAGCTTTACAAAAAATAGTATCTGTTTTTTGAGGGATATATATTTATATAAAAATGAAAGAGATAGCAAATGAGTGCATATCAAGCTTATTCTGATATAATACTCAAAAGCCTTCAAAATTATCGGTATAATATTCAAAGTTGATATGGATACCGTAAAGAAGTACAAAAAGGAGTTGAAAAAAATATGGCAGCAAAAGTAAACCAGGATGAATGTACCGGCTGCGGAAGCTGTGTAGATGAATGCCCTGTAGAGGCAATCACTCTTGATGAAGACGAAGGTTTTGCAGTAGTTGATGCGGATGAATGCGTTGACTGCGGAGCTTGTATCGACGAGTGCCCCTCTGAAGCAATCGAAGCCGAATAAAGAGTTTGACCCGATTTTGAGGGTCAAGGTTCTTCCTTTGATTCTAGGCCCCCAAACTCCGGTAAAAAAGGGATGAAATCAGGTCAGTTTGCAAAAGCTGCAGGGATATTCATCCCCCTTCTATTTTCTGATTTCCGTATTTTCCTGCTTTTTTTGGGAAGTTGCTTTTTGGTCTTTTTCCTTCATTTACAGAGGCTGTCATAAATATAGCCTCCAAGCCAGTAACCAAAGAAGGATACGATAAGTGTTCCTGGCACATATCCTAGAAAGTCTCCGGAAGTTTCCCCTCCTTTAAGGCGAAAAAGGAGGTTAAATCCTAAGAGGTAAAGGGCTAAAAAGAGGAAAAATCCGGCCAGCTCAATCTGAACCTTTGAAGGTTTCAGCTCAAATCAGGTCTCCTGTATTCTAGTTTTTATTTTTGTTTTTTTTCTTTTCCTGTGGCTGGTTTGAATTTGAGGGCTACTGAATTTATGCAGTAGCGTTTTCCTGTGGGACTTGGCCCCTCCTCAAAAACATGCCCCAAATGTCCCCCACAGCGAGAGCAAATCACTTCGGTTCGGGGCATGGAATAACTCTCGTCTGGAAGGAGTTGGATCCGGTCTTCTGCGATTGTGGCTCCAAAACTGGGCCAACCAGTTCCGGAATCAAATTTGCTTTCTGAGGCAAAAAGCTCCTGCCCGCAACCTGCACAGGTATAAATTCCTTTTTCTTTCTTAGGATACAGCTTTCCGGAAAAAGGAGCTTCTGTTTCTTTTTTTCTCAGAACCCTGTATTGTTCGGGAGTCAGGTCTTTTTTCCATTCTTCTTCCGATTTCTTAATTCTTTGTTGCAAAGCGCTAAAACCCCCAAGTTTTTAGATATATATTATCCCCCTTTTTATAATATAATCCCTCTTCAAATCTGAAGAGCTGTAAAAATGAAAAGAAAACCCTCAAAATGAGGGTTGGGAGACGGAGATCCCCTAATTTATTAAGAATTTAAGGCTTATTTAAAGCCGTCGGTTCTCTCTATAATATTTGCTTTTAGTTAGGAAAACATGAACCTGATTTTT
>JAQUFK010000168.1 GCA_028684695.1 Methanosarcinaceae archaeon
AACCATCCATGTGACAACACATTTTTGGTCAACAGTAATGTTGAATTCCCTAGATTCTCCTATTGCTATGATTAAGTCTTCATCCTCTTTTATTTCTGGATAATATTTGAGAATGTTTATGGAAGGGATAGAAGGCTCAGGCTCAGATGGTTCTGAGGGTTCTGTGACATTGATATAATCTATCTTTTTTGTTTTGTTACTGTTTCCCCCATTCACAGATGACGTTAAAGTGACGTTATATACACCTACTTTAAAATATGTATATTCAGGATTTTCCTCACTGCTAGTATTGCCATCTCCGAATTCCCATTTATAAGTTGTTGCATTCGTTGAGTTATCTGTAAACTTAACTGTAAAAGGGGCCTCTCCTTCTTGTTTATCTGCTTTAAAATCAGCTACGTTTTCTATAAATAGAGGAGTAGGTGCTTTTGTGCTAAAAGTCTTATTCTCCCAGCCGCTGAAATTTCCAGCCTTGTCCACAGCTCTTATACTAATATTATAATTATTGTCGGCGGTAAGTTCTGTGATATTATAAGATTCGGTAGTTATATTCCCGCCTTTTCTGGATGTCTCTAGATATAATTCTGTATGATTGAAACTCTCATCCTCAGGGTTTTTCCATGTTAAATTAATCCATGTTTCCCCTGAAGTTGCGTCAAGGTTTGTTACTGAACTGAGAGCCGCCATCGCAACTCCACAAAACAGGCCCAATAACAAGAGGCCTGCCAGTATTTTATTAGCTTTATTTTTCATATTCTAACCTGCTGACTAATTGTATAACTTTATATTGTTGTCTTAAATTTGTAAACGTCATCTTGCTTTATGAAGAATGTCTTTTGCTATGAAAAATTATGGATTTGCTTTTTTGGATTTTTAAAATTAGGTTTAAAAGCTTGAAATATAGTCGGGCTCTAGGATTTAGTTTTATTCAAGTTTTTTTAGGTTTCAGGCGGCTCAAATTGCAGGTAACCTTTCTTTGCTATTTGAACCCTTTTGCCCTTAGAGCGTTTGAGCAGAATTCCCTCTTCTTTTACAATTGTTTTCCCTATGACACTCACCTTACATATATTTTGTACTTTTTGCAGGTTTTCAGGCTTAATCGTAAAAAGGAGCTCGAAATCTCCTCCGGTATAGAGACTCAGGTTTAGCAATTCCTCAGGATCAGAAGCAAAATTTAGGACTTCAGCTTCAACCGGAAGAGCCGCTTCTTGAATACTAAAACCTACCTGACTGGCTTTTGCAAGTTCGTGCAAGGAAAGCGCAAGCCCATCACTTGTATCCATCATAGAGCTAACAAGCCCCCTAGCTGCTAGTTTTCGGGCCTCCTTTATACGGGGTACCGGTTCAAGAAGGCTTTTTAAAAGCTTTTTGCTTGCCTTCTTTTGCTTTAAAAGCGCATCAAGAGCCGCTCCAGCCGAGCCTGTAGCCCCTGTTACGCAAACTAATTCCCCAGGCTTTGCTCCGCACCGGAAAAGAAGCTCGCTTTTTTTAGCTTTTCCAAGAGCTGTACCCGTAATCGTAAGTTCCTCGTGGGTATCAATATCGCCTCCAAGCACCGAAGTTTCACAGAACTCAGCACAGGCTTGCATGCCTTTTGCAAGCTCTTCTACAAAAGCGACTTCTGTATCCGCAGGCATTCCAATTGCCATAAGAAGGCCTATTGGAAAAGCTCCCATAGAAGCAATATCGCTTAGATTCACAGCCGCAGCCATCCAGCCCATCTGCCAGGGAGTCATCCCTTCCGGAAAATCCGTGGTTCTGTGTAACATGTCTGTCGTGGCCACAAGACAGATTTCTTCGTCCAGCTCAAGCACAGCGCAATCGTCGCTTCCCGCACCTTTAAGGACCTTGAACTCTTCTCCTAAAAAAGAGGAAGGTTTGGAAGGTTTAAAGATTTTAGAGAGGTGGAAAATCAGATTCCTTTCCCCTATCGAAGCTACTTTTTCGGAATTGGATTCTTGCTTTATTCTCATGGAAAACAGCTTTGAGACTTTGTTTGAAAATATATGAAAATGGCCAGCTCCCGATAAAAATAAACTAAATTTTTTTCCGGCTGCTGCCTGCTATATTTTGTAAGCTTTGACCTAAGAGGCCAAAGCTTGAATTTTAAATTTTGAATGTTGAAACAGGAAACAAATAAGATTTTATCTGCTCTAGGGCTATAAAACTTTTCTAAACTGCAAATTGATTTGAAGCTATGCCAGACCCTTAAAAAAGAACATAGGAGTAGAAGAAAGAATCAAAATAGTTTAGGCAGACTTGGCTTGGCCCAAGTCTTAAACCTTTTCTTCTCCTGCTTCCTTTGTCCTAATCCTTACATTCTCCAAGTAATTCTTTGCAAGTGCCCCAAGCCTAAGCATTTCTTCTCTCTCAAGAAAAGCACGTTCTCTGAGGCTTTCCTGCAACCCATTTTCCGGTTGCCCCTGCTGGAGCACATAATTTAGATCTTTTTTTTGGACATTTTTGGAAATCCAAGCTACAATCCTAGAAATATCAGCTTCCCTTCCTATAAAATCCTTTATAAGCGTTGTCCGAAGTTCCAAACCTGAAGCACTTGAATCCACCTTTGCGATAGTTTCTGAAACAGCTGCCACTATTTTCTCAGGGCTTTTCTGGACTCCTTTATATTTTCCATAACCTGCGACTTTTCCATAAAAGTCAGGATCCTCAAGCGGAGCTTTTAGATCAACAAAGAACTTATCCACAAGTTTTTTTTCGAGAAGTTCCCCAACGCGTTCAGGATAACAGCCATTTGTATGAATCCCAACAAAAAACCCCTGTTCCTTTGCAAATACCGCAAGCGGAACGATTACAGCCTGCATAAGAGGCTCTCCTCCCGAAAACACAACCGAACTTACAAAAGGCCGGGACTTTTCAATTTCTTTTTTTACGAAAGCCAAATCGACTAGATTTGGCTCTTCCAGATAGGAATGGTTATGGCAGTAAGGACAGCGTAAAGGGCAGCCCCGAAAAAAAATGGTGACTGCGGCCTTTCCGGGCCAATCTACAGTGGAAATGGGGACCGTGCCCCCATAATTTACCTTCATGTGTCCCTTTACTCCTTCAAACTTTTTTTTCATTTAATTCAAAACTCTCGCTGACTATAACGCTTCCGATCCAGAAGTTCTTGCTTTTTACCCTGGTTCCAGCCATCAACATCCTGAAGATAGCCTGTAATCCTTGAAAGATAATTCACATTTTCCGAGCCACATTTCGGACATTTATCCAAGAGCCCTGAAGCCACATACCCTCCATCTTTGCAGACAGTCATATCGCGGGTGAAAGCAAAATAACCTGTCTGGGTATTTTTTGCGATGTACATAGCCATTTCCTGCAAGCCCTCAGGATCGGGCTTGCCTTCTCCAAGCCAGATATGCATTATATTTCCCCCATCTACAATCGGGAAAAAGGTATGCTCGTAGTTGATCCGATCCACAAGGGAGATCTCGGCCCCTGGCGGGATATGAGTTCCATTGGTATAGTAAATTGGAAGGTCATGGGTTTTGTGCAATTCCTGCTTTGCACCATTCAAATCGCCTTTGACGCTTGCTTCGGCTTTTTTGGAATATTCCTTGTGCAAAAGGTCAGAAACTGCAAAACGCTGAGCTGTAGTCTCGGCAGGGGTTCGGGCAAGAGCTATCTCCATCCCGGTTTCTTTAGATAATTTTTGGGCGTGCATCTTCATCTCAAACATTGCCCGGATTGCAAGCTTGTAGGCTACAGAAGACTCATGCATTTGCGAACCTGTATGGTACTGCACCATTTCATTGATTCCTATAACCCCTATGGTATAAACAAGACTCTCAAAATCCACTGCGATAGCTCCCTTTTCCCCGGTGTTCGGATCCTTTGGCCGCTGGGAAGCAAAGGGAATTCTGTTTTTCTCAATGAGTTTATTCATCCATTTTCTCTTGATCCTGAAAATCTCAATACACTTGTTCATAAGCCCCTTGAGTTCAGAAAAGAGTTTTTCATCGTCATGCTCGGCTTTATAAGCTGCTCTAGGACAGTTAAGGGACATAACCATCCAAGAACCCATGGAAAAGTGTTTACCGTTCTTA
>JAQUFK010000031.1 GCA_028684695.1 Methanosarcinaceae archaeon
CCAGGCCTCAAGGTTACAAGCGAGGGAACTACCCGATGGGTTCCAATTACCACAACGTTTTCTTCCGTACACGCAGGGGCTTTTAAGGTTGATGAAGCAACTCCTGGGGGGCTGCTGGCTGTAGGGACTCTGCTTGATCCCGCTCTTACTAAAGGGGACTCGCTTACAGGACAGGTTGCAGGTGTTCCTGGAACACTTCCTGAGACTCGGCATCAGTTCACAATGGAGCTACACCTGCTTGAAAGGGTGGTAGGCGTAAGCAAAGAAGAGCTTGAAATCAATGAAATTAAGACTAACGAGCCTCTAATGCTAAATATCGGAACTGCCACAACCGTAGGAGTGGTTACGAGCGCAAGGAAAAAAGATGCACAGGTAGTCCTCAAGCGTCCGGTCTGCGCAGCTCTTGGGGCAATGGTTGCGATAAGCCGGAGGATAGAATCCCGCTGGAGGCTTATCGGGGTAGGAGTAATTCAGAGTTGAAAGTCATACTCGATACCAACGGGCTTATGATCCCTGTCCAGTTCGGGGTGGATATCTTCGATGAGCTAAGCCGGCTTGGTTTTTCCGAATTTCTAGTTCCGGAAGCGGTAGTTAGAGAGCTTGAGATGCTGGTAAAGCGGGCAAAAGGTTTTGATAAAAAGGCTGCAAAAATTGGGCGGGCCCTTACGAAAGGCTGTATCCTAATCGATGGGCTTGGGCCTGCGGATGATGTGGTCCTCAGGCTTGCGGAGGAAAATGGTGCAGCTGTGCTTACAAATGATATCGAATTAAAGCAGAGGTTAAAAGCAAAAGGGATTTCCGTGCTTTCTTTGCGGCAGAAAAACCGGCTGGATTTTGATTGAGGATTTTAAATATCGTATTTTATGGGTGATTAATAGATGTATAAAATGATGAGGCTTGTTGATACGGTCCGCGTTCCTCCCACCCAGCTTGGGGGGGATGTAGGCTCTATTGTAAAAAATTTGCTGCGAGAAAAGCTTGAAGGGCTGATTGATAAAAAACTCGGAGCCTTGGTTGCAATCTGCAAAATTGAAAATATAGGGGAAGGACACATCTTGGTAGGAGATGGAGCCGTTTACTATGATGTGACTTTTAAAGCCATTATGTTTGTCCCCGAACTTCAGGAGCTAATTGAAGGAGAAATTGTAGAAACCGTAAGCTTTGGAGCTTTTATCGGAATCGGCCCTATGGATGGGCTTCTCCATATCAGCCAGATTACAGATGATTTTATCTCTTACGATGCCAAAAACGCAAGGCTTGTTACAAAAGGTGGAGGCAAGTCCCTTGGAGAAGGAGACCATGTACGAGTCAGAGTCGTTGCTGTAAGCATTAATGAGAGAGAGCCAAAGGAGAGCAAGATTGGGTTTACCATGCGCCAGACTGCACTTGGAAAACTGCAATGGCTTGAAGAGGCCCGCAAGAAAAAACAGGCGTCTTCTGGGGCTGCCGGAGCTGATGCCTGAAACTAAATCGGGCTTTAGATCTTAAATAAAAAGAGGAATTGGCCATGGCAGAAAAAGTATGTCGGCATTGTTTGAGATTGCTGGATGGAGAAACTTGCCCGATTTGCGGGACTTCGGATCTGAGTGAAGAATGGAGCGGGCTTGTAATTATTCTGGATCCCTCCCGCTCGGAAATTGCTAAAAAACTCGGAGTTGAGCTCCCGGATAAATTTGCATTGAAGGTGCGCTAAGTTGAAGGCTGGGCTCGAACTTCCTAAGGAGCTGCGACCCCTTATGAAAAAACCCTTGGGAACTCTATATAGGGGCAAAGGGAAAGACACTATAGAGAAGTTCGTCGGGCGGCTTGAAAACCCCACAAAACTTATATCCGTGGGAGATGTTACTACCTTTCACCTGCTCGAAGCCGGAGTTTTTCCGGACCTTTGCATTGTGGATGACCGGACGCAAAGATTTCCGGTTTCAGATGAGGTTTTGGTTCGGACAAAGGATCGGCTCTACAGGGAGGTTTTGGTGGATAATCCTGCTGGAACCATAAGCGAAGAGCTTATCCTAACTCTTGAAAAGGCGGTAAGGGCCAAAACCCCAGTCCGGATTTTTGTCCGCGGGGAAGAAGACCTTGCAACTCTTCCCGTAATCGCTTTGGCCCCCCTTGGTACGGTGGTTCTTTATGGCCAGCCGGATGAAGGAGTGGTTTTTGTAGAGGTTACGGAGGAGAAAAAAGCCTTTGTCCTTGGGCTTTTCAAGAAAATTATCCCGGAGAAATCCCGGAATCCCAAAATGAAACATATATGGAGAATCTTAAATGGATATTTTGATTCGTAAAGACAAAAATAACCCGCTTTTAAACAGAAGGGAACTGGATTTCCTTGTGAAATATGAAGGTTCGACCCCTTCCAGAAATGAGGTCAGAAATAAGCTTGCAGCGATGTTTAACGCTCCTTTTGAACTGATTGTAATTCAGAGAATGCAGCCTATATTCGGAATGCAGGAAGCTGAAGGGTATGCCAAGCTCTACGCGGGAGAAGCTAGAATGAAAGAGCTTGAGCTTGAGTATGTAATGCAGAGAAACCCGGTTCCAGTCCCTGCTGAGGAAGCTGAGGGTGAAGAAGGCGCAGCTGCTGAATGAGGTGAAAAAGGATGGCTGTAAAAGATTATTATAAAGTTGAGGGCGATTCGGTAACCAGACTCAGGCAGTTTTGTCCGAGATGTGGGCCCGGGGTTTTCTTAGCCGAGCACAAAAACCGTTTAACCTGCGGAAAGTGTGGCTATACAGAATTCAAAAAATAAGGGTTTTTGCCTAAAATTTTCAAATTTTTCTTTCAATTGGAGGCCCCAACTTTTGGAGGGGCTTTCCATTCTACTAGTTTTTCTTCTATCCTAAATCTTTTCTATTGTTTTTCTTCTTTTCTGCCTTGCTTTTTTTATTCTTGCTTGCCTAACTTCCAAAAAAAGGTAAAAATGGATTTTTTCTCGCTGAAAGCTTTAAACCCGATGCCAGCAATACCGTAATCCATGGTCAGCAATGAAAGGGAGCTTTCCAAGGCTTTAAGGCAAGGAAAAATCCCAAGCTCTGCGATTCCGGAAGCTTCTTCCCCTTACACAGTTCTTGTCCGCTACGGGGAATTAGCTTTAAAAAGCCCTGGAATTAGGAACTGGTATGAAAAAGTCCTTATGCAAAACATAGCCTCAATGCTTGATTTAAGGCAAATCACTTACTCTGGGATTCGGCGAGAATGGGGGCGGATCTTTATTGAGGGGGCTGAAAAGCAGGCGGCAAAGGCTGCTGCCGATGTTTTTGGAGTAGTTTCAGCCTCTGCTGCGCTTGAAGCGGCTCCAAATCTTGAAAGTTCTGCAGCTCTGTGCGCCAAACTTGCTCCTTTTCTGATAAAAGAAGGAGAGGCTTTTGCCATCCGAGCCAGAAGAAGTGGAAATCACTCCTTTTCTTCAGTTGAGCTTGGGAAAGCCTGTGGAGATGCGGTTTGGCTTGCTCTTGAAGCTCAGAAAATAGCACCTTCCGTATCCCTCACAAACCCTGATCGAGAAATCTTTGTTGAAATGCGGCAGGACAGAGCCTATGTTTACAGCGAAACGATTCTGGGGGTTGGAGGGCTTCCCTTAGGCACACAGGGCTCTATGGTAGTTCTTATGTCTGGGGGCATTGACTCTCCGGTTGCAGCCTGGCTTATGATGAAGCGCGGAGTCAGGATTATTCCTGTTTATTGCAATACTTCTCCTTATGCGGAAGAAAGCGCCCGAAAAAGAGCCTTTGATTGTATAAGACAGCTGCAGACCTGGGCTCCGGGGCATCCCTTTACAATCTATGAAATTTCACACGGCTCGAGCCTTAGAACTTTTATTGAGCGTTGCGCTCGCAAAAACACCTGTCTGCTTTGCAAACGCATGATGTATAGGGAAGCTTTTGAGGTCATGAACAAAGAAAAAGCAAGCGGGATTGTTACCGGTTCCTCCCTTGGACAGGTAGCCTCTCAGACTGCGGCAAATATGTATGCTGAAATCTACAGGCTTGCAATACCAATTTATCATCCTTTGATAGCTTTTGATAAAAATGAAATCGTAAATCTTGCCCGCAGGATTGGTACCTTTGAGATCTCAACTCGAATTGCAGGAAGCTGCACAGCCGTGCCAGAGCATCCTGAGGTCAAGGCTAACTACGATCTAATTGTAGAAGAAGAAAAGAAACTGAATATCGAGGGGATGGTTAGAGAAGCTCTTGCAGGAATAAAAATTCACAAGCTCTGATCCGGCTTGTTTGAGGTTTTAAAATTTTGATGTCAGAGCCCCTCTAAAAGGGCTCTAACATTTCCTAATATTTTATTTATATTTATTTCTTAATTTCCAAAGCTTTGGGCCGAATGGAGCTGATTTTCCCTCTGCTAAACAGAAACAATTTATTTTAATTGAAATTGTTTATATAATATTCAGTCCCTGTTTATTATAGGGCGTTACTCATTATAGCTTATCAACCGACCTCCGGTTCAATTCAGAAATTCAATCCACAAGTTCAATCCACAACAATCTATATTTTTAGCTTTATTGAGAAGTTAACGCCCATATCTTCTTTTTGCAGCTCCTTCTTTTTTAAAATTAAAATTCAGTATCTCTCCAATTTAGCTAAGGAAGTTCTCCTGATTTAAAAAATTATATATCTCTGGACTCTTAATTCTTCCATATGAAGTCCCCTAACTCTCACTCAAATTCAAAAGTTTCAAAAATTCGGATAATGTTCTTGTTTTTCACCTTAAGCAGTTTTATTTTAATGCTTTTTGGCTCTCTCTACATAGAGAAGCATCCGGAAAATCCGGAGCTTGGAACCTTCCTTGTTGGGGCATTGGAGCCTGTTTTCTGGGGATGCTGTGGAGCTTGGATCCTCTATAATATTTATTTTATTTTCAAAAAGAAAAAATAATAGTTCCTGAAAGCTTTCCTAAGCAATTTTTCAGAAAGATTCCTTAAAAGACCCTCTCTGAGGCTCCCTTTCTGAAAAAAATTCCGGAAAAAAAGATATGCATCCCCCAACCTGCTCTTTTTTTGCGGGATGCAGAAATATTTATTTAAATTGAATTTTTTGTTGCTTTTAGAGGCTCTGATTTCTTTTATCGGCTTTATTTTGCTTTTTAGAGTTTTTTTAGATAATAAAGACCATTGCAGCAACCACTGTAGTCCATCTTCCTTCTTTATCCCCGTTTGCAGTTTTACAGGTATGGAAAGAATCAAAGATGTGCCCGCTTGTTTTATAAACCTGCTCTCTTTCATGCCAGGCCGATTCAGCATCAAACTCTATGCCTAAAGTGGTCGCAAGCATGGTTGCAGCTAGATCTTCCGCATATTCTCCAGCGGTTTCTTCATCTTCTCCGTAGGAGTGATGTTCTGAAATATAGCCGTAATTATTTTCTTTAACCGGAACAGCGGTGCCTATTGCTGAAGCAACGAGGCGCTGCGGTTCATTGGTATCGTTTCTGGCTAGCACGCAGTGAACAATAGACCCAGGCTTTAGTTCTTTTAAGCCTTCTTCTCTGGGTACAATTTTGCAGTTGGGAGGTAAAATACTGGAGACGCACACAAGGTTGAATTTCTCAATACCTGCGTCCCGAAGGGCAAGTTCAAAGGATGCTAACCTGTCCTTATGGACCCCTGTGCCCTTGGTTAAAAACGATTTTCTAGGGATCATGTTCGTTCCTTCTATTTCTCAATTCTATAGTTCCATTCCAAAACGGTCTTTTTTCCTCTTCTCACAATAGACCGGGGCAAGAATGCAAATGGTCTTTGGAGGTTCACTCCCAATTTTGACCCTGCAAGTTGCAAAGGCCTGATTGGAAGTTATGGTCCGTACAGATTTATGTTTTGCCAAAATCACAGGCGAAAACAAAGTTGTCTCCAGCGGATTTTTTGAGGGCACTTGCTCCGTTTCAAAATAGCTTTTTGTTGATTCACGTTTCAGTATTTTATCTTTTTGCTTAACAAACCATTTTATTCTTATTCTGAAGGTTTGCAAAAGGAAGAAGGAAAAAAGGAATAGATAAATGAAAAAAGAAATGGATAAAAAAATAAGAAAAATGGAATGAGATTTGGAAATAAAAATCCGGTATTTTCTTTCATTCCATTGCTTTTTCATAGACATCGGATTTTGAAACTCCCTCAAAGATGAGGGTGGTTTCAATAGGAAGACCTCCTTCATGCGCCAAGATTTCTTTTTTCTGAAAATTAATCTGGACCTGATCCTCAGAAAGCCCGGCCTCAGCCATATAATCCAAAATAATTTTCCTGCCAAACTCCTCCGCATATTCGAGGGCTTCATGCATGGAAAGGAAAGTTCTTTTCCCTATTGGAGTATAGACTATTACCGCCTTTGTCCGAAGGTTATACTTAGACTCACTATAAATTCCTCTAATGGTGATCTCAACTCGTTTGATACCTTTTCCCACCAGAGCTCCTACAGCGTTTCCGACATCTGAGTACTCGGGAAGCAGAATTTCAGCATCTATAAGTTCTCTGAGTTCTTCTCCATACGCTCGTACAGGCCCTCCGAGCAGCACAACGGGTATATCGACCTTAAAGCGGGAGAAGAAATGCCCCTTCAAAACTTTTTCTATTTCTTTTTTATCTACTCCTTCCATCAGGAAAGCTATAAGATCTTTAGCCATGTTCCGTGCAAAAAGTCTCTTTACATGCGTGCAAAACTCGTACTTGTCCATGCCCACATAGTTTGCAAGCAGAGTTGCTCCAACGACTGAGGCTTCTTCATCCCATTCCGTGTACTCTCCAAGCACGTGCAAAGCATCTGTTGGAGTAAAACCTATCGCCTGAACCAGCCGCTTTTGGATCAGAGAGTCCATAACTCTTCGCGAAGGTAGAATATTTCGGTCCCAATAAACTTCGTTTAAGGAGAGGGGTTCATCTCCAAGAAGCTCTAGAAGTTCGTTTTCTTCATTTGTAAGTTCGATTGCTTCCTGTTTTGTCCTGACAAAGAATTTTGTAGCCTGGATATGTTCGTTGAGTTTTAGTCGATCTGGAATCCAGCGTTTGCTAAGACTTTTCATAAAAGTGGGATAAAGCACAGCTGCTCGGCATAAGGGTACAACTCTGCGGGGGCCTACATTGGTTTTGCTACCTTGGACCCAAATGTGACTATCTCCTCCCATGGCCGAAGTTTCCATTCGCAGGGCTTTGACTTTGGTCTGCCAGCCTCCAACGACTGCTCCAGTCTCGCTTAAGTAGGGAAGCCCTTTATAAATGAGGGATACGTCTGTGCTTGTTCCTCCAACATCGATTGCTGCACAGGTTTCTTTTCCTGAGAGGTAAGAGCCTCCAAGCAGACTTGCGGCAGGACCTGAAAAGACGGATTCTATGGGTTTTTTCATGGCTTCTTCTAAGCTTACGACTGAACCATCGCAGCGGAGCATGGCAACTCTTGAGCTGATGCCTCGCTTATTTATTTCGGAGACTACTGTATGCAAGAAGCGCTCGGCGATTGGAAGGAGCTGGGCATTTAAGTAGGCTGTGACTCCTCTTTCATAAGCGCCAAGCGCCCGGGCAAGTTCGTGCCCGTAGACTATGGGAAGTCCGGTGAGTTCTCGGATAAGCTCTTTTACCCGGATTTCATGCTCTGGGTTTCGGACGCTGAAATAGGAGGAAACTGCAAAGGCTGCGACTCTGTCTTTTAAGCCAAGCACGAATTCTCGGACTGCTTCAAGGTCAAGCTCTGCAACTTCGCTTCCATGAGAGTCATGACCTCCGCTGACCATTATGTATTGTTTGATCGGGCAGTTTTTTGGAATTTCGTAGTCTCCTACAAAGACCAAGCCTACGGGATAGCCGGTTTTTTCAAGGATTGTATTGGTTGCAAGGGTTGTTGAGACTGAAACAAGTTCAACCTGTTTTAGTTTTTCAGAATCAAGCCCATCCATGGAGTTTACGATTCCTCCAAGCAAGTCCGGATAGGTGGTTAGAGCTTTGTTTGCTTCTTCAATTTTGCCGTCGGAATTCCGGATTAAAACGGCATCGGTGTAGGTCCCACCCGCATCGATGCCCAGACTATATGCCATTTTTTATACACTCCTGCGTCCCGTAGTCCCCTTGCTACGGTTTTTCATAGTTTACCACAAGGATAACTTACTTTTCTCTTTTGCCCTGCTGATGGGAGGCTTGTGCAGGGAAATTATATTTTTCAGGATAAATTTAGGTTTTCTGGATTTATCTTTTTGGGGAGATGATTATATTTTATACGATTGATAATATATAAATCTCTTATCGTGCATCAGCTCCGAGCTTTTTTTTAATCTTTTTAAAACTTAAGAACGGGTATGTTTTTTTCCCTTATTTAATGTTTTAAAATATTATTATAGTAATGTTTTTTAGATTACTTCTTATTCTTCAAATCATCAATTTAACGATGTTAGTCATTTTGCAACTTTTTTTATTTTAATCTGACATTCTTATTAATTTCTTAATTAGATAGTGTTTATTTTGTGTGTAATTTATGATATTGTAATTTATATATAGAGTTGGTATGAATTTTTGTGAATTCTAATAATGATATAATTCCAGAAATTGATTATAAGTCCGAGCTCAAAAGAATATATAATATGGGTTGGGTGAAGAGTCTTAGAAGTAGTAACACAGGTATTGGATATACATTAGAAACGTTACTTGGAATTCCTGAAAATAATAGAGAAGGAGCTGATTTTCAGTTTGGAGGAGATTACTTTGAATTGAAGTCACAAAGAAATAATTGTGCTTCTTTGATTACTCTATTCACTAAGGAACCAATAAAAAATTCATTAAAAGATGTAGAGATGATGAATAAGTACGGATATATAGATAGCTCTGGTCGTCAAGCATTAAAAATAACTCTAACTACAAAAGAATTTGTACCTCAAGGATTAAAGCTTGAAGTTGATAATGTTACAGATGAAATAAAAATTGTTCATAAAGATGATGGAGTTCTGTGGTATTATAATCTTGATACTTTAATAAATAAGTTAAAACAGAAGCTTTCTGCAAAATTGGTTCTAGTTATAGCAGATTCAAAAAAAGAAAATGGAGTTGAATACTTTTACTATAATAAAGCATATACTCTGGAAGGTTTAAGTGAACATAATTTCATGAAGCTAATCCAAGATGGCAAAGTTGTAATAGACTTTAGAATGCACATCAAAGGTAATGGCAAATCAAGAAATCATGGCACAGCAATAAGAATGATGGAATGTTCTATGCCCGAACTCTTTGAGAATATAAACGCAATTTTATAATTATTTTATTTGTAATATTACTATGTATTCATGATTCATTGTAGTAACTGTAGTTCCTTTTACATTTGTAGGACTGTTAGCTTTAGGCATTCTTTTTGATGGTATATTTCTGATTATCGTTTTAATATGTTCGTAGTTCCCAGAAGACTGGAATAATTCAACCATAATCACATCAGTTGGAATGTTAATCCTTTTTACTGTTCGGTTACCAACAACAAAGCATAATATCCCGTTTTTTTTCATAACACGTTTAAACTCTAATATACATTTAAATAAGTCTTCATAGAAGCTAAGAACATCTTTTGCACGATTATTGTCATATTCAGCAATTTGATTGATTATTAGATCAAGTGTTGGGGATTTTGTCGTATGCTCTAGTGATCTTGTTTTGATTCCTCCAAGACAAATTTTGTCGATATCTCGAACTTCCTCTTTGTAATCAAAGCCTAGCCATTGCAGTGAAAGTCTAGAAAACTGGCCATAAGCAACTGTTGTTAGACTATCTCCATAAGGTGGAGATGTAAGTATCAAATCAACTGAATCATCGGGTACAGATAACTTATATCGAGAATCTTCATTTAATATTTTTATTTTTGCATTCTTGTCATTAGCAATAAGATCTTTCATGGAGATTAAGTTCTTTTGTACTTGCTTGTAGAATTCTTGAATGGTATTGGGATTATGTTTTTCGAGTTGCTTTTCATTCATTTTATAAAGTTTGAATTCTCTATTTCGTGTATTTGATACATTTCTCACTGTTTCCGAAAAGCAAACCTTATAGAAATCTTTGATGTCCGTATTTTGTAATTCCCATATATATTTTTTAATAATAGCCAAATCTTCTATTACTTCTGGTTTGAACCAAAAATTAATGTTGAAAAAAGAAGGTTTTTCGATTTTTTTTCCTTGAAAATGAATTTCTAGCTTTTCATTATCAATATTATTTCTCAGTTCTCTAAACGAATGTTCCAACTTTTCGATCGAAATTGGATATGTTTTTACTTTTGCAACAAGCCTTGCAAGTGGGTTGATATCTACACCATATGCATATTTAAAATTATGATGTATTTTTGCCTCAACAAGAGATGTTCCAGTTCCCATAAATGGGTCAAGCATCACTTCTGCATCATTACCATACTCATCAATTAACCTTTTGGCAATTTGTGGAATCATCATAGCCGGATAAGTATGCATACCATGAGTACAATACTTAGTGTTAGCACCGCTAAAGTCCCATGAATCGTCGTGGACTCTTTTAATTGCTGCTTCATGCTTTTTTAATAATTTCATATCCTAACTCCGTAATTTGATACAAACGTCCTTTCTTTGCATAATCGTTTAAACATTCTACTAAATTAGCTTCAACGAGTTCAGTAAGGATGTTACTAACATGGTTCAACCTAATATCTGTTATCTTTGAAATTTCAGAAGGAGTATGGATTTCATCTTGTACTGATTCAAGTATTTTACGACGGTATGAAGATGCTTTAATCATAGATAGCCCATTAATAAAATTATCATTCATGTTTTGAAGAATTATACCTTAATATATATAGATTTATCACGGTATAAATACATGATACACACTATATAATCATATAGCACTATTAATAATTCAATAAGTATCTATCATATATTTCTAATATTTGCAGATATTATCTTTATTTCCAGATCTTTCCGTGCTATTGTTTTTCAGATAAACTAATTGTTATTTAGATATGTGTGTTATTAACGGTACAAATATATATTTTTTACATAAATCATATATTTCAAATACTCACTTATTTACAGAGATTATGGACCCTGCCGAATTGCCCCAATTAAACCAAAGCTTTTTAAGTTCCTAACCCTATCAAATCTCGAAAAAGCCCTAAAAAATGGATCCAAAACCAGAGGAAGAATAGGAAACTATAAACCCCATATCCTTTTACTATACTATTATAATAATGATTGATTTTATTTTATAACAATAAAAAGAGGCCCAGACTTTGGAGTTACAGTTTAATCTTAAAGCTTATTATAAGACCAGTGCTGACTCGGCACCTGCAAAGGAGGCCGTAGCAGCCTTTTTCGATGAGGCAAACAGGACCATTCTAACAAAAGGGGCCCCCGAAGGCCAGGGAGCAAAAGTTTCTGGCTGGGAATTTGGAGCTGACAGAATCAAGTTCGTTCTTGAATCAGGCAGATATGTGAGAGTGCATGATGCGGCTCTGCGACTCAAAAAGCAGCTTGCGGGGATCCTTGGAAAAGAATATAAGATTGGAATTCGGGGAATCGAGGTCGAGGAATTTGAAATTCTTCTGCCTTCCGAAAAGGAACTAAAGGTCGGAAAAATCCCTTATGTAAAATGCATGGAAAATATCCCAGGTGGAATTAGGCTTCTTCTTGAATTAGGCGAAGCTGAGATGAAAAATCGAGTTCCGGATCGAATTTTAACTCTCCTTGAAGACAAAATTGAAGCGGCCCAATACGGCGCCAAAGCCGAACACTGGAATTTGCTCTGGCAGAGCGAGCCAAAGGAGCATTCCTTCAAAGAAGATCCGACTCAGGCCATGTTAAAAGAAGGCTGGCTCAAACGGGGAGCAAGTCGAGGGCAATGGATTCATGGACCTCAATCAACGAGAATCTTCCGAACCTTTGAAAAAATCGTTCTTGAAGAGCTCCTCGAACCTCTTGGGTATAGGGAAATGATCTTTCCGAAACTAGTGCCCTGGGAAGTCTGGACAAAATCCGGTCATGCCAAAGGTGTCTATCCCGAAATTTACTATGTCTGCCCCCCAGCAACTCGCGATCCTGAATACTGGGAAGAGGTAATTGACTACTACAAAGTAACCCATGAAGTTCCGACCTCTTTGATCAAGGAAAAGATAGGGGATCCGATCGGAGGCATGTGTTATGCTCAGTGTCCTCCCTTCTGGGTATACGTAGCAGGAGAAACCCTTCCCAACGAAGAGGTCCCAATAAGAGTCTTTGACCGCTCCGGAACTTCGCACAGATATGAAAGTGGAGGGATCCACGGTATCGAAAGAGTAGATGAGTTTCACAGGATAGAAATTCTCTGGCTTGGCACAAAAGAACAGGTAGTCAAAGCCGCAAACGAACTGCACGAGCGCTATATGCACATCTTCAACGATATCCTGGATATTGAGTGGAGAAAAGCTAAAGTAACGCCCTGGTTCATGGCCCAAGAAGGACTTTTGGGGCTTGCTGAAGGTAATGTTGTAGGAACCACGGACTACGAG
This sequence comes from Methanosarcinaceae archaeon, assembly GCA_028684695.1. GTDB lineage: Archaea > Halobacteriota > Methanosarcinia > Methanosarcinales > Methanosarcinaceae > JAQVBP01. Next base: position 12,475 of record JAQUFK010000031.1, read on the forward strand.
GCCTGTCTTCCTTACCGAGGAGCCGATGGAGAATGGCTTGAGTTTCAGAATGTTAGCATCAACGGAGACAAGTATCCCAAAGGCTTTAACGTCAAACTCCAATCTGGAGAAGAGATCTGGTCCGGGTGCTCGGGAGTGGGACTTGAGCGCTGGGCTGCAGTCTTTCTGGCCCAAAAAGGACTTGAGCCTAAAAACTGGCCCGAAGAGTTCAGAAAAAGAGTGGGAAAAATGCCAAAAGGCATCCGTTTCCTCTAAATTTCAATTTTTTCCTTTCTCTTTTTATAGGACGCAGCGGAACCCCCCTGTCTTGAAGAGGGTATTAATGCTGCTGCTTGGAGTCCTTTGTGACTTAGTTGGTTTTATAATATTTTGGACGGGTTCACCTCAACAAGAATTCTAAAAGAGATTTATATCTTCTTCTCTGAATAAATATGTTTTATCAAACTTTTCAGGAAAAATCCAGCATGAAAGTTGTCGCATTCGCAGAAAAAAATAAGGCAGCAGCCCAAATATCAAAGATTTTGGGCAACGGTCGAGTAGATAAACTCTCCATCCATGGGCTACCCGCATACGGATTTAAGTGGAACGAAGCCGACTGGATTCTTATGGGTCTTTCCGGGCACATCATGAGCTATGACTTTCCTGAAAAATATAATAAGTGGCAAGAGGTCAATCCTGCTTTACTTTTAGAAATTGCCCCTGAAAAATTGGTGACAAAAAAAGAATATGCAGCTGCTATAAAAACCCTTTCCAAAACTGCGGATCGCCTTATCTTAGCCTGCGACTACGATCGAGAAGGGGAAAACATAGGCTTTGAAGCAAAGACTTTAGCCGAAGAGGTCACAGATGTCCCGGTTTTCAGGGCCCGGTTTTCTTCACTCTCTCCTTCAGAAGTTAAAAAAGCCTTTGAAAACCTAAAAGCCCCAGATTACAATCTGGCTATGGCTGCAGAAGCCCGACAGATTCTGGATCTGAAAATGGGAGCCTCCTTTACCCGGTTTGTAACCTTGGCTGTTCGGGAGCGAGCTCGGACAAAGGGAGTACTGTCTATAGGGCCTTGCCAGACTCCGACTTGCGGTTTTGTCTTTGAGCGAGAAAAGGCTATCCGAAACTTCCAGGCCAAGGATTTCTGGAAAATTACTGCTCTTTTTAAAGCCGGAGTTTTCGGGGCCAAATCCCCCAAAAACACAGAATTTGAAGGGACTCACAGTGCAGGAAACATCCGAGAAAAAGCAAAAGCTGCGGAGATTTTTGAAAAAATCAAAAGGGAAAAAAAAGCCCTTGTTTCCAAAAAGAAAGTAAGGCTTGCAAAAACAAGTCCTCCGAATCCCTTAAACACAACTGAGTTTCTGAAACGAGCGTCCAAATATTTAGGAATTAGCCCTGAGCTTGCCCTGGAGCTTGCCGAACAACTCTACCTTGCAGGCTTTACGAGTTACCCTAGAACCGAGACAAACAAATACGCGGCTGATTTTGATTTTAAGCAAATTCTCAAAGGCTTTTCTAAACTTGAAGCGTACGGAGCCTTTGCCAAAAAACTTCTTGCAAATCCTCTCAAACCTAAAAACGGAACAAAAGACGGCCATGACCATCCTCCGATTCATCCAATTCGGGCTGCTTCAAAAGCCGAGATTAGGGCCGCATTAGGCCTTTCAAAAGCTTTTGAGGTTTATGATCTTATCGTCCGGCACTTTCTAGCAAACCTGATGCCAGATGCTGTTTTTGAAAAAACTCATCTCTGGCTCCAAATAAAAAATGAGCCCTTTAACAGCACAGGCTCGGTCCAGAAAGAGCAAGGCTGGCTTGAAGTATATCCCTTCGAAAACAAAAAGGAAAAACTCCTTCCCTTTGTAGAAGCAGGACAAGAAGTTGACATAAAGAAGATCAAAAATACAAAGTCGAAGACAAGCCCTCCAAAAAAACTAACTGAAGCTGAGCTTCTGACCCTTATGGACAAGCATGGGATAGGAACAAAAGCAACAGCTCCGGCGCATATTGAGACAAATAAAAAACGAGGCTATTTTGAGACAAAGGGCAAGTCAGTCTCCATTCTTGACACGGGCTTTACCCTAATGGAAGGCCTTTCCGGAGCTGTTCCCATTCTGGTCAGGCCTGAGGTACGGGCAAAAGTCGAAGCTCTGGTCCAGCAGGTAGAAGACGGGCAAAAGGAGTTTGAAGAGGCTTTGGAAGCAGGAACAACTTTAATCAAAGAAATGTATTCCAAACTCGAAGCCGGAAAAAAGGAACTTACTTCAAGCATTGCAGGCACGCTTTGCGATGAAGCTGCAATGGAAGATAAGAAAAACTATATCGGAACTTGCCCTGAATGTGGGCATGTGCTTAGAATTGTCCAGACCGAAAAAGGCAGATTTGTAGGCTGCGTTTGGTATCCGGAGTGTACAAATTCCTATCCTCTTCCAAAAACTGGAGCTCTTTCGGTTTTGCGTTCGAAGCTCTGTAAAAAAGGAGGAGTTGCGGTTTTGAAGGTAGGGGGAAAATACCACTGGGCTGTAGGGGTTGGTCCCTGTTTTGCCTGCGAGCTTGAAAAGGAGTGTTATCCTCCGGAAATCGTAGGCCCCTGTCCGCGTTGTGAGGGCAGCATGTTTTTAATAACTCTTAGGGATTCAAGGTTTTTGGGCTGTACAAAACGCTGTGGATATACCCATTCCGTTCCAAAGACTGGGCGGCTGACTCTGCTTGATCAGGTTTGCAAAAGCTGCGGCTGGAAGCTTTTTAGGGTAAAGGAACAACAAAAAGAGGCTCTGAAAGCCTGTGTGAACCGGCGCTGTGCAGAAGGCCGAGAATTCTGGAAAGAATATAGGCAAAGGCTGAAAAGCAAAAAATGAGTTCGAAAAGAAGGGAAATTGGTGTTTCGGGGTGTTTTGCCCGTCAGCAAACACCCTTACTTAGATACTAATAAAAGAGTAATAGTAAGAGGTTTAGGCTTCTGCAGGGCTGGGACTGCTGGCTGCAGGTTTAACCTTGGCTTCAATTTTGCCCAAAACTTCAGTTTTTCTGATTTCTACCCTTCTGAGAGGATAAATAGCTTTTGCGTGTCTGTAGATGTTTGCTGAAAGCCTGCCAAGGATTGCTTCTTGCATGAATTCTTCGAAATTGAGTTCTGAGGCTCTTTTTGTAACCATATTGATCATGAGTTCCCGGATTGCCTTTATCTGGCTTGCGCGAGCTCTCTTTATGGTAAAGCAGGCTGGCTTTACGCGGATTACACATCCATCTTTGGTCTTGACATCGACGTTTGCATCGATTCTGGAAGTCTGTCTCTTAACGATTGAACGAATGTAGTCGGTGGTAAGTTCGTGTCCGACCAGACTTGTGCTAGCGGTATCTCCAACAACATTGTCAATTCTGAGCAGGATCTTGGTGTTATTCTTGCTCATATCGTTTGTGAGTTCGCCAACGGTGGTCTCGACAGTGCGCCCAACGAGTTTTTCTGCCTCACTTGCCAGAGTATCTCCGACAGAGGTCCTGTTAAGGTATGCGGGAGCTTCAATCTTGAACCATTCCTTTGACTTCCAGCCGTCAAGCTTTCTTTGTACTTTCTTCCTTGCCAATTGATTCCTCCGAATTGAGATTTTTATGAATATATAAATAATTTGAAATGACTTTTTTGCAAAATCCAAAATTCCTGACAATCAGCTCTCTGATCCCCATATAGCTGCTGGCATTTCCGATAAAAAAAACCGAAATTCCGCAATTCAAAAATAAGGTCCAAAACGAGCAGAAAGTGCTCTGAAATTTGTGGATTCTAGCTAGTCAGTTGGCTCTCTATACTTACCCTTTCCATATATATACTAATCGGTTCTCCGAGCTAGGGCTTTTCGACCTGTCCGAAGAATAAAAATCAAGATTAATATTCAGAAAAGCAGAAAGCAAGCTGAAAAAAAATAGGAAAAAAGCTTGAAATTGGAGAAATTTATTTTTTGTTTGGAAACACTTTTAGGCAATTGCTCCTTGCGAAAAATGGTATATATAAAAAAGAACTCCAAATACAAGTACTGCAAGAATTGCTTTATAGTCTATGGTTCTAGCCTCCTTTTTCTCACTCATTATGAATCTATTTTCACAGGGTCTGCTATTAAATTAAATTGCAAAGTATTTAAAAATGCCGTTTTATTGAATAATTGCAATAAACTCAAGCTTTCTCCCATTAGACTCGCATTTTTCTAAAGCTCTTCTCAGCCTTTTTCTTTAATAGACTCTGCAATTTTTAGCATTTCAGCTTTTTCAAAAGAGCCTACAAGCCCAAGTTCAACTTCTCCAATATCCCAGGACAAGATATTAAGTTCCACTCCAGGAATCTCAATATATTCTCCATAATTTCCATTTTATCTAACTTCTCCAATATCCCAGGACAAGATATTAAGTTCCACTCCAGGAATCTCAATATATTCTCCATAATTTCCATTTTATCTAAGCTTTCAAGAAGTGAAAAGCAGGCTCCCTCTTCATTTATATATACAAGCTTAACACTTTCTATCTCTCACAAAATATACTTTTTTGAGATCTCCCTTTTAGACACGATTGAATGGTTGAAAGTATAGCCTTTAGGAAGATATTCTGGGACCAATATTTCAAAAAAGCTT
>JAQUFK010000169.1 GCA_028684695.1 Methanosarcinaceae archaeon
TGGAATAACAAAGGAATAGACCTTGAAAATCTTGAAAGGTACGAAGAGGCCATTGAAGCTTTTGAAAAGGCAATTCAAATCAAGCCTAAAAAAGCCGACGTTTGGTACAACAAAGGCTTTACCCTGACCAGGATGCAGAAATTTGAGGAAGCCGTGGAAGCCTATAAAAAGGCTGTGGAACTTGAACCATCCTACCTTGAAGCCTGCACAAGCCTGGGTTTTATTCTGGCCCAGCTCCAGCATTTTGAAGCAGCTCTTTCGTATTATGAAAAAGCCCTTGCACTTGATTCAGAATCCGCTGATTCTTGGTTTGGAAAAGCTGTCTGCTTAAGCCACCTGGGCCAAATTGAAGAAGCGGATGCAGCACTCAAAAAAGCCGTGGCGCTCAATCCACAATACGGAGAAATGCTTGGAAAAAAGCTTTAAAGGCTTTAAAATGGGGCGGAAAGGCTTGGGGGATAATACAATTCAGCCAAATATTATTCAATAAAAGGCCCCCCAAAACCCCAAATTATTTTGGGGGTTTTTATTTGGGATTTAGAGAGAAAAATACAAAGGGACAATATATAAAAACAAAGCGATATTAGCAATATTAATGGGAAAACTGGCCTGTACGCTTTTTTCTTTATTTTCTCAAAGAGGTTTCAGACCCGATTTTTAGGAGGGGAGATATGAAAATCGCTATCCTGTCTCAGGAACCTGAGACTTATTCTAGCCGAAGGCTATTTGAAGCCGGAACTGGGCGGGAACATGAGATGCAGCTAATCAACACCCTACGCTGTTATATGAATATTACCTCCTCAAAACCCCGTATTCACTACATGGGAACCCCCCTTTTAGATTATGACGCCGTAATTCCAAGAATCGGAGCTTCCATAACTTTTTACGGAACTGCGGTCGTAAGGCAATTTGAGATGATGGGAGTTTTTTCCATAAATGGCTCTCTTGCAATCACTCGCTCCCGTGACAAACTAAGAGCTTTGCAACTGCTCTCAAGAAAGGGAGTCGGGCTTCCAATCACAGGCTATGCCCGCTCCCCAGACGATATTGAGGATGTAATAAAAATGGTAGGAGGAGCTCCTCTGGTAATTAAGTTGCTGGAAGGAACTCAGGGGATAGGAGTAGTTCTTGCAGAGACAAAAAACGAAGCTGAAAGTGTTATTGAGGCTTTTCTTGGCCTTAACGTGAACATCATGGTTCAGGAATATATAAAAGAGTCCAAGGGAGAGGATATTCGCTGTTTTGTTATCGGAAACCGAGTAGTTGCAGCGATCAAACGCAAAGCAAAAGAGGGGGAGTTTCGCTCGAACCTGCACCGGGGAGGCCAAGCTACTTCAGAAAAAATTACGCCTGAAGAACGCAAAACGGCTGTAAAAGCAGCTCAGATCATGGGCCTCTCTGTGGCAGGCGTGGATATTCTGCGTTCCGAGCGGGGACCTCTTGTTATGGAAGTAAACTCATCTCCTGGACTTGAGGGCGTAGAAGCAGCTACAAAAAAAGACATTGCTGGAGAGATTATAAAGTTTATTGAAAAAAAGGCAAAATCCCGTTTACGGGCAAGGAGCAAGGCATGAAATCAGAAAAAAGGCAAAACAAAACCCGGCCCCTAGAAATTGCCGGCATTAAAATCTGGCCCGGAGAGCGAAAATGTCTCGAACTGCCTGCTGCAAGTCTTTATACCCAGACTCCTCTAAACCTGCCAGTCCACGTGATTCGGGGAAAAAAAAGGAGCGGCTCAGTCGGGCCCTGCCTTTTTATTACGGCTGTAATCCACGGTGATGAGCTAAATGGCGTGGAGATTATAAGACGCTTGCTTGCCTCGCCTCGCTTGAAAAGGCTACATGGGACTTTAATTGCGGTTCCGGTCGTAAACGTCTACGGATTTATAGCTCTTTCTCGCTATCTTCCGGATAGACGGGATTTAAACCGCTCCTTTCCGGGAAGCCAGAAAGGTTCACTTGCCTCCCGGCTTGCGAATCTGCTTATGAAAGAAATTGTAAGTAAATGTGAATATGGAATCGATCTGCATACCGGAGCCATTCATCGTTTTAACCTTCCCCAGATCCGGGCAAATCTGGATACTGAAAGAGCCGAAGCTCTTGCAAAAGCTTTTAATGTGCCAGTTATTCTGGACTCAAAACTCAAAGACGGCTCCCTCAGGCAGGCTGCAAGCGAATTGAAAAGCCCAATTCCGATTCTGGTCTATGAAGGAGGAGAAGCACTGTGTTTTGATGAACTTTCAATAAGAACAGGAGTTAGGGGAATTCTAAGAGTCATGGAAACAATTGGAATGCTACGCCCTCCTTCCTCTAAAAGAGCCAAAAGCATAGTACCACTTATAGCCCGCTCCAGCCACTGGATCAGGGCTCCTAGAAGTGGCATAATCCATTCTTCAAAAACTCCCGGGGCCCGGATCCGGGCAGGAAATTCCCTAGGCTTTATTGCGGACCCCTTTGGCAGCCCCGCTGCCGCAGAGGAGTCAATAATTGCCGAAAGAGATGGAATTATTATCGGAAAAAACAACCTTCCCCTCGTAAACGAAGGAGACGCCCTTTTTCATGTGGCCTGCTACGAGGAAATTTCGGTTGTAGAATCCCAGCTCGAAGAATTTCAAACTCTTGAACTACGCCCACCAGAAACCTTTTTCGGATTTTTGAGGTCTAATTTATCCGCTTTTCCTCTCTTTTGTTCTCTTTTCTTTTTCATATCCTTTTTTTCAGGCTCTTTCGGCTTTTGAACTTTCCTTGTCCATTCGCTTCTTTTTACTTTCCGAACTTTGCTTTCTTTTTCCTCATAACCTTTGAATTCGTCGTCCTCTTCGTCAAGATTAATCCCAAGTTTGGAACTAAGAGTTATTTTAAGTTCCCAAGCTTCGGCAAAATCCGGTTTAATCCGAAGGGCTCTTTCGCAAGCTCCCAGAGCTTCGGCTTCTTTTCCTATCTTTGAGAGGACCAGGGCTTTAGAGTACCAGGCCTCGGCCAAGTCAGGTTTTATGGAAATGGCTTTTTTACAGGCTTCAAGCGCCTGTTTATCTTTCCTAAGTCTTAGAAGCACAGTTCCTTTCCCAACCCAAACCTTAGCATTATTTGGGTTAAGATGGAGGGCCTTTTCATAGGCTTTCAAAGCTTCTAAAAACCTGTCCAATTTATAAAGGGCAAAAGCTTTGGCTGCCCAGATTCTTGCAAGTTTTTCGTTGAGTTGCAAGGCTTTATCATAAGCTTTGAGAGCTTCTTCAAATTTTCCAAGCTTAGCAAACACATTTCCTTTCCCATGCCAAGCTCCGGCAAGTTCCGGATTTGCAGCCAACGCAACTTCACAGGCCTGAAGAGCTTTTTCGTGCCTTCCGAGCCTGCAGAGAATAGAAGTTCTAAGCTTCCAAGTCTTGTCGCTATCTGGCTTAAGTTCAAGGACCCTTTTAAAAACTTCAAGAGCTTCCTCCTCTCTTTCCAGCTGCAAGAGCACAAACCCCTTTTCAAAAAGGTAGTTTGGGTTTTCAGGCTTAAGGACAAGCGCTTTTTCAAAAGCCTGCAAGGAAGCTTCATATTTTCTGGTTTTTAACAAAACTGAAGCTTTACCTGCCCAGGCTCCGGCATCTTCCGGATTTTTGGAAAGGATTTTTTCCTGCTCTAAAAGAGCTTTTTTCAGGCGGTTCTGAGCTCCAGGATTAGCTGGCTTTCTTTTGCTATTATTTCTGCTTATTCTCATGGTTTCGATCCAATATTATATATAGAATAATTTGTGAGGTTTTTCTCTATCCTTAAGTTTCCTCGTTGTTTTCTTCGGCCTTTTCCTCTTCAGCTTCCTCGGCCTCATTCATTCCAGCTTTATTTACGGAAAGGAAAACAAGACTCTTGTTTCCAGTATTATAAATTGTCTGAAAAGAACCTGCTGGCAAATAGAAAAACTGCTCTGGCTGAATGGGCATTGGAACGTCGTCTACATAAAGTACTCCTTCGCCTTCAAGGACATAAAGGGCTTTTGGCGTTTCCAAAAGCTTTGGAGCAAGGCAAGCTCCAACTTCT
>JAQUFK010000170.1 GCA_028684695.1 Methanosarcinaceae archaeon
AGGTAGGGTTGATTATCAATACTCCTACCAGCCGACAGTCCAGAAAAGATGGTTCAAGGATCCGAAGAGCGGCAGTTGATTTTAAGGTTCCCTATATAACTACAATCCAGGCTGCAAAAGCCGCAGATGATGCTATTGAGGTTATGAAAAAAGGAGAGCTTGCAATAAAATCGGTCCAGGAATATCATAAGGATATTGTATATGAATAATTCCGGGTAATATAAAACTATTAAATACCAAACTTTTATTTACCTATATCAATTTACTCAAATCAGCTTTTATTAGCTTAATTATTTAACAAAATTATTCAAGATCAAATATTTTAAAACCAGGGGTAATTAATCATGGTTAAGAAAGTAGCATTAGCATATTCAGGTGGACTTGACACTTCGGTGTGCATTCCCCTTCTCAAGGAAAAATATGGTTATGATGAAGTGATCACTGTTGCCGTAGATGTAGGGCAGCCTGATGCTGACATTAAAAAAGCAGATGAGAAGGCTGCAAAAATAAGTGATACTCATTATACAATTGATGCCAAGGAAGAATTCGTAAACGATTATATTTTCCCTCTTATCAAAGCTAACGGGGATTATGAGGGCTATGTTATGGGAACTTCCATTGCCCGCCCCCTAATCGCAAAAAAGGTTGTAGAAGTTGCAAAAAAAGAAGGCGCAATCGCCCTTGCCCACGGCTGTACCGGAAAAGGCAATGATCAGCTTCGCTTTGAGGCCGTTTTCCGTCAAACCGACATGCAGGTAATTGCTCCCATGCGGGAGCTGAACCTGACCCGGGAATGGGAAATTGAGTATGCAAAGAAGCACGGAATTCCAGTCGAGGCCACCAAATCCAAACCCTGGAGCGTTGATGAGAATATTTGGAGTCGCAGTATCGAAGGCGGAAGACTTGAAGATCCTTCCTTTGTTCCACCCGAAGAAATTTTTGAGTGGACAAGTTCTGCTGAAAAAGCTCCAGAAGAGCCCCTTATCCTTGATATCGCTTTTGAAGCTGGAGTTCCGGTCGCTTTAAACGGCGAGAAAATGACAGGCTATGTCCTTGTAAAAACCCTAAACGAAATCGCTGGAGCACATGGTGTGGGGCGCACTGATATGATCGAAGACCGGGTGCTAGGCCTCAAGGCCCGGGAAAATTACGAACATCCTGCAGCTACTGTGCTTCTGGCTGCTCATGCCGACCTTGAGAAACTTGTTCTGACCCGCTCCGAACTCAAGTTCAAGAAAATGGTAGATGCACAGTGGGCCGAACTTGCCTATTACGGACTTGTGGACGAGCCTCTCTATGCCGATCTTAACGCTTTTATTGATAAGTCCCAGGAAAGGGTTACAGGAACCGTCAAGCTTAAAGTTTATAAAGGCAGCCTGACCCTTCTTGCCAGGAGCTCCCAAAACGGCCTTTATTCTGAAGAGCTGGTTTCTTTTGACAGCCAAAGCCTTGACCAAAAGGATGCCGAAGGCTTTGCAAAGTACCATGGCTTCCAAGCAAGGCTGTTTAAGAAATTCGTTGATAAAGAATGAGTTTGCTTTTTGGCTGCTTCCTCTAAGGAAGCAGAATTTCCTTTTTTATTTTTAGATTTTTTTCTTCAAATTCTTCAATTCACAATTAAATTCTTATGCCTAATTATACCCAGAAGCTAATATCATAAGAAAAAGCTTGGATTCGGGGGAATTTGGAGCTGTACGAAATGAAGATTGCATTGCGTCATGTCCTTTCAAGGAGAAGACAGGCTTTTTTTTCGATTCTGGCCGTGGCCCTAGCCGTAGCTGTTATAACGGTTATGATGGGGCTTCTTACTGGCTTTCAAAATGAACTGATTCAAGCAAGCATCGAAAACTCTCCTCACATCATAATAAACCCTAAATCCGACCAAGAGGAGTTTATCCATCTTTACAAGCAGCTTGCAGAGCAGCTTGCGGAAAAGGAAGGTGTTATCGCAGTTTCTCCAAAATACCTAGGGCAAGCTGCTTTAGAATACCGGGAAAATGCCGAAGCAGTTTCCTTGCAAGGAGTAGAGCCTTTAGCTGAGGATAGAGTTCTCAGGGTTAGCAAAGACGTTATCGCAGGGGATTTTAAAGCCCTTTCCCACAGTAAATCTGGAATCCTGCTAGGAGACAAGCTTGCAGAAAATCTGGAAGTTAAAGTCGGAGATCGGGTGGATGCAGGCTTTCCAGGCTCCAAACCCACCTCTTTTAAAGTGATTGGACTTTTTCATACCGGAACCCCTGCAGATGAAGCCCTCGCTTATGCAAGACTGGATTCGGTGCAGGCTTTTTTTAATGAAAAAGGAGTTGTAAGCAGTATAGGCATCCGGGTAAACGATCCCTATCAGGCTGAAAGCCTTGCAATGTCTATTGAAGAAGAAACCGGTTTTGAGGCCGTAAGCTGGATTGAAGCAAATGCCGAGATCTTAAATCTGCTCAATACCCAAAAAGTATTTGTGAATCTATTTTATCTTATGATCTACGGGATAGCAGGGTTTGGAATCGCAAACACTCTTATAACCGTTGTTGCCCAGAGAACCCCGGAAATAGGGATCCTCAAAGCCATGGGAGCTTCAAAAAAAAGTATTACTAAAGTTTTTCTCTTCCAGGCTCTTCTCCTCGGAAGCGCAGGGCTTTGCTTAGGTTGTGTGCTTGGATATCTTACAACGCTTTATTTTCAGAGATACTATATTATAGATGTCCCGCAGGAGATGTATTTTGGGCTTCAGACGCTCCCTATAGAACTGGATTTTCTGAATTTTGCGCTTGCTGCTATTTTTGCACTTTTAGTCAACCTCTTAGCAGGAGTTTATCCTGCAAGAAAAGCCGCAGGGCTTGATGCCGTAGAGGCAATTGAAAGTGCTTGAGAATCTGAGAATTGAAAATTTAAAAGAGCCCCAGCATTTTTAGGCCTACGTACAGCATAAGCAGTATAAAAAAACATTTAAGAGCTTCAGGCCGAACTTTATGCGCAAATTCAGCTCCTAGCCTTGCCGCAAACATTCCGGGAAGAGCAAGAAGCCCCAGGTTCAGAAGATTCACATAGCCCAGCGAATATGAAGGAAGGCCAGGCTCCTTCCAGCCGTTTAGGATGTATCCAAAAAGGCCTCCTGCCGAGGTAAAGAGCATGATTGCAGCCGAAGTTCCTACAGCCTCCCGCATTCCAAAGCTAAGAAATACCAGCATCAGAGGAATTGCAATCACTCCGCCTCCAATTCCGACAAGCCCGGATAAAAAACCAATGAGAAGGCCACAGCAAGCATAGAGGGCTGCTTCAGAAAGGGAATTCGGAAGCTTTTTTTTCTTGTCGCTTTGGACTGCCGGGGTTTTGAAAGTTTTAAGAGCTCCGAGGATTACGACAAGCCCGAAAATTTTACTTAGGAACTCGGCCGAAAGCTGAGTTGCAAGCGCAGCTCCGCTAAAACTGGCAACTGTGGCAAAACTTCCCATGAGAAGGCCTTCTTTCCAGAGTACTGCCGAGTTTTTTTGGTGCTTGAGCACCCCGCTGATAGCATTTGGAAATATCACAGCCAAACTTGTTCCAAAAGCCATTCGGATTGCAAGGGTTGGGGGAAGAGAAAAGCCACATTCAGCCTGAAAAAGCCAGTACTGGATCGGAGACATGATAAAACCCCCTCCGACTCCCAGAAGTCCGGATATAAGCCCTGTAAAGGCGCCGGTACAGAAAAGAATTACCATATAAAGGGGATCGGGAAGAGTCATAATTTTCCTCAGAAGATTAGGGTTCTGAAAAACAACTTTTAAGGATTTGCAGGTTTTTTAAAGCTTTTTTGAAAAAGAAATTGTAAAATCTTAGTTCGAGCTCTGTTTTTTTCCGTAAAGGAGTGATTATTCTAAACCCGGGCTAATATATAAGTATCGAGGAAGAAAAGCCTGGATTGGACAGCTCAAAATAAGGCATTTTGTGCAAACAAGCAACTAACAAAAAAAGTAAATAATACATCCGATAAAAATATAAAAGTGCTTAGAAATATTTTGAGAATTTTGCTCGATTTTAGAT
>JAQUFK010000171.1 GCA_028684695.1 Methanosarcinaceae archaeon
CTATATATTTCATAATGTTGTTTGCTCAGCGTTCGGAACTTGGGTTATTCGGAACTCCTGTTCAAATAGATACATTTATATAATAGAGAGCCTCTATATTTGATTGGCAATTCAAGTTTACTTGATTTGCTGCATCCATGCCATTTTTAAATCTCCGTAAATTAGAAAAATTCCTAGTCGGTTTGCCTTTAAACCTCCATTTTTCTTTTCTTCTTTTTATATTTCCCAAATGAATTTGTTTCCGTTTTTCTTGTTTTATCATTAAGTTAAGCTCTGCTCCAATCCTTTAAAAGGTTTGCAGAAAATTCCGGCTCCGGAACCAAAGTTTATAATAATACAGGAGAATTAGGGAAGGCAAAAAAGAATATGGTTCTTTTTGCTCTCATCAGGCTTTACAGGAAAATTTCAGTTCAAAACGAGCTTTGAAAGCAGCTTTGTTTTATTTTTTCCGATACTTTTTATTAATATCATAATTATCCATTGGATTAAATTTCATTATCACTCCAAAAAAAAAGGGTGGAAATATGACAGATATCATTCACTGGGCAGATATTATTGCTGAGAATACCTTAAAAAAGAGCAGCAAGCACCTTGTTGCTACCGGGATAACTCCTTCGGGCCACATTCATATAGGCAACATGAGGGAAGTCGTTACAGCAGATGCCGCATACAGAGCTCTTTTGGACAAAGATGCAGATGCCGAATTAATTTACATCGCCGATACCTATGACCCTCTCCGAAAGGTCTACCCTTTCCTTCCTGAAAGTTATGCCGAACACGTAGGAAAACCCCTTTCAGAGATTCCTTGTCCCTGCGGAAAATGCACAAACTATGCTGAGCACTTCCTGCAGCCTTTCTTGGAGGCTTTAGGAAGTCTTGGGATTTTTCCCAAAGTTTACAGAGCCGCTGATATGTATAAAAGTGGTCTATACATCGAAGCCATCAAAACTGCGCTTCAGAAGCGGGATGCTATTGCAAACATTCTTGAAGAAGTTTCCGGAAAAACCGTAGTTGAGGATTGGAGTCCTTTTAACCCCATTTGCAATGCTTGTGGCAAGCTCACCTCCACAAAAGTAACAGGTTTTGATCTTGAAGCAGAAACCGTAGATTACGAATGCACTTGCGGAGACAAAGGCACTGTTTCAATGCAAGGCGGAGGCAAGCTTACCTGGCGGGTGGACTGGCCGGCTCGTTGGCAGATCCTAGGCGTAACAATTGAGCCTTTTGGAAAGGATCACGCCTCAAAGGGAGGCTCATTTGATACCGGAAAACGCATCGTAACCGAAATTTTCAATGCTCAGGCGCCGTCTCCTATTGTCTACGAGTGGATAATGCTCGGGAAAAAAGGAGCTATGTCCTCTTCAACCGGAGTTGTAGTTTCTATTTCCGATATGCTAAAGGTCGTGCCTCCTGAGGTTTTGCGCTACCTGATTATCCGAACCAAACCCGAAAAGCATATTAAATTCGATCCTGGTCAGCCACTTCTTACCCTTGTAGATGAGTATGAAAGGCTTAGAACTAGCTTCCGAGAAAAGGATCCCAAACTCGGGGAATTTGACAGGCGCGTCTACGAGCTTTCCAGGGCCAGCGGGGTTTTCCATTCTGAAATTCCCTTCAAGCAGATGGTAACAATCTATCAGGTGGCGAGAGGAGACTTTGAGCAGATCCTGAAAATCGTCAAACGCTCAGGCTTTGAGACTGAAGATGAAAAGGCAATCAAGCAGCTTGTGGAAAACGTCTCAAACTGGCTTGAACACTACGCCCCAGACTTTGCCAAATTCAGCGTAAAGGAAAAGGTGCCCGTGCAGGTAGCAACCCTTTCCGAACTTCAAAAAGCTTTTCTTGAAGCTTTTGCGACTCAAATCGAGGCTTCGGAGGATCTTTCTGGAGAAGATTATCATGTTCTTATTTATTCTGCAAAGGATCCAAACTCCGAACTTGCCGGAAAAATCGCTGCAAAGCTAGAAGTTGCACCTGAAACGCTTAAAATTTCCCCAAAAGAACTTTTCCAAGCCCTTTACATCGCAATTCTTGGACAGAGTTCAGGCCCCAAAGCTGGCTGGTTCCTCTCTTCTTTTGAGCAGCCTTTCTTAGTTGAGCGGTTTAGGGAAGCTTCCTTTTATGAACCCTAAATATATTTCTCCAAGACACTTAAATAAATTATGACTAAAGAAAGAGAGAGGCTTTTTCCAAAGCCTCACTTGCTTGCTTGGGATCAGGAGTATGCCCACATTCGCTGGGGAGGGCCTGCTTCAATCGCTAGCATAAAGGCTTATCTGCCCGAAGGAGCTCGAGTCCTTGATGCAGGTTCAGGGGACGGGCGCTATCTCAAGGAGCTTGCGAAATATTTTCGGAGTACTGGAGTTGATGTCTCGTTTAGAGCTCTTTGCAGTTCAAAAGAAAGGCTTGTAAAAAATGGATTTTTGGCAGAACATGTGACTGCAAGCCTCCAGACTCTTCCTTTCAGAAACAACTCTTTTGAGGCTCTTCTCTGCTATGGAGTCCTTCAGCATCTTTTTTTCTCTGAAAGAAAAGCTGCACTCCGGGAATTTGAAAGAGTGCTCGGAAAAAGAGGGCTGGTTTTTTTTGAGGCTTTTGGCACCGAAGATATGCGGTACGGAGGAGAATTTGCAGCTCCTTCTGGAAAAAATCCGGAAAAAAACACTTTTTTAAGACAAAGCGGGATTATTTACCATTATTTTACGAAAAAGGAAATCCTTTCGCTTTTTGAAGGCTTTGAAGTCCTTGAATTTCAGGAAATAAAAAAGGAAAAAAAGTTTCGGGGAAAACGCTACATTAGACAGCAATTCCGAGCCGTTTTTAGGGAAGGAAAAGTTTAATTTTATTTAAAATGTGACGCCTAGATAACTTAGCAGAATTACTATAAGAGCTCCGATAACGCCTGCAATTGCACAAATAAGGATAGTTATTGCATTTATTGCAATATTAAGCCCGAAAAACTTTGCCACAAAAAGAATTCCTAAACCGACGACAGTGTTTACCACCATATTCTTAAGGGTTTTTAGGACCTTGTACAGGACAAAGGCCGCAATCAATGCAAGAATTAGCCCTACGATAACCATTGCTTCCATGACTTATAGTATTAGAATCCGCTTATTTATTAATTATTGTTAAAGGCTTCTTTTCCTTGGCTCCGGCTGCTCTTAGCAATTCATATAGAGGGAGATAGGGGGAGAGCAGAGTTCTCCCTCCCCGGATTAAGCCTGAAAGAAAGATTTTAGGGTTTTTCCCTTTTAAGCAAACGGATTTTTCAGCTTCCGGCTTTTTATATTCCAGATTCATTTTTTTCACTCGACGCCTCTGAAATAATGCCCTGTGGTAAATTTCTCTTCAAAATCATTGCATTTTTCAGGCCTAAGCTTTCCTTTTTCCATATAGCTGTCAATAGCTTTCCTATAAGCTTCGGTCAAAGCTTGGATTTTTCTTGTTCCTTCCCTTTTTTTATCTCTTCCTTCTTCCGCTCCCTTTCTCTCTCCTTTTTCTTCTTCTTTTTCTTTTTCTTCTTCCATGCCTAGGGTTTCTATTCTCAAACCTTCAACTCCGCTTTCAAACAGTTCTGATACTCGGTCGAGTAGACATAGGGGGCGTGAATTCAAAAGATGCATTCTGCATGCAGAATCCATAAGAAGAGGAAACTCGTAATTTTTTTCATCCACAAGGGAGAAATTTCCGGTCCTGCAAGGAGCCAAACAGCACTTTTCCCCGCCCAAAAGCCCTCCGATCAGACAATGTTCAGAGAGCATAAGCTCCAGCCTCCCTTGAACAATACATTCTACTGCTCCTTTTCCGCTTGCAGTAATCAGCTCGATTTCTTTTAGGGTAGGATAAGCAGGTCTACATAGCTGATGGGCATCATCGCTATGAGACCGCTTTGAATCTGAAAGGAGAACTAGGACAGGGGGGCAGTTCTGCCGAGGATGGTTTCAATTATTGTATGATGATGTTTGT
>JAQUFK010000172.1 GCA_028684695.1 Methanosarcinaceae archaeon
TTTTACTTCTTATACTTCTTATACTTCTTATACTTCTTATACTTCTTATACTTCTTATACTTCTTATACTTCTTATACTTCTTTGACTTATATAGGCTATTTTGTTTGAAACCTGCCTAACCGTCAAAATATTCCGTTATGCTTTTCAGGAAGTATGGATATTTTCTGAGCCTGAGCTCGCACTAAAGAATCAAATTATATCTTAATATCTATATATCAGCTTATAAGATCCGACCAAGGTTAATTAAAAAATTTAAAACTATTATATCGTGGTGATTTCATGGCAACAGAAAATTATGAACTAAATGAGGATGAAAAACTTTTGTTTGAAAAAATAATAGCAGGAGACCTTGCTTTTCACAGGATTGAAGAAGTCACGGACCCAGAAAGCGCTGTAAAACTCCGGAGATTTGCAGTCCAAGAGTTTGGAAAGCTTGAGTTTGAGGAAATTCAGAATTTTTCATTAGACGTGGAAACTGCGGGCAAAAAAAATATTGAAAACATGATCGGGGCCGTGCAAATTCCCCTTGGAGTCGCAGGGCCATTAAATGTTAATGGGGAGTATGCGAACTCGAAATACTATATCCCACTTGCGACTACCGAAGGTGCGCTTGTTGCAAGCATAAATCGGGGCTGTTCGGTAATAAGAAAAGCCGGAGGAGTAAATGTCAGAATTTTCGAAGACGAAATGACCCGGGCTCCTGTTTTCAAATTGGAAAATCTGGATCGAACTAAAAAATTCTATGATTGGGTAAAAAAGCCGGAGACGTTTTCTAAATTCAAAGAAGTTGCGGAAAAGACTACAAGATTTGGCAAACTTTTGAAAGTTCAACCATTTGTATCCGGTAATTACGTTTATCTCAGGTTTTCCTATGATACAAAAGATGCTATGGGCATGAACATGGTCACAATAGCAAGCGACGCCATCCTCCACTTAATTCAGGACGAATTCGGAGCAGAACCTATTTCTCTCTCAGGAAACATGTGCACTGATAAAAAACCGGCTGCAATTAACACGATTCTTGGAAGAGGAAAAACTGCAGTTGCAGAACTTACAATTCCTGCAGATATTGTAAAAAATACATTAAAGTGTACTCCAGAGAGCATGGTTCAGGTAAACTATAGTAAAAATATGCTTGGATCTGCAAGAGCAGGAGCTTTAGGCTTTAACGCCCATGCCGCAAATATCATAGCTGCAATTTTCCTTGCCTGCGGCCAGGATGCAGCCCACGTAGTCGAAGGCAGTACTGCAATTACGACTATGGAGCTGAATAAATATGAACAAGTCCACTGCACGGTCACTTTCCCGGCTCTTGCTCTTGGAACTGTGGGCGGAGGAACAGGCCTTGGAACTCAGCGAGATTGTTTGAATATATTGGGAGTTGCAGGGGCAGGCACTCCTCCTGGCTCAAACGCCAAAAAGTTTGCAGAAATCGTTGCCGCTGCCGTACTTGCTGGAGAAATATCTCTAATAGGAGCTCAGGCTGCAGGCCAGCTTGCAAGAGCCCATGCCCAACTTGGAAGAGGAAAGTTTTAAAACTTTCCTTAGATGAAGGCCAAAAGCAGGGATTTGTCCCCCCACCTGTGGGGAACTTAAACCCTCTTTTAATATAGGGGAGGATTAAAAGATATGTTTTTAATAAAATAAGGGATGTTTTTAATAAAATGAGGAATAAATAACATCTTTACGCCCAGTATGATATGAGAATGCATAACAGTGTATTTGAGGATACTTGTTAATTAGTGAGATGCAGCTTATCTCCGTAAAAAAAGAGAAGAATAGAGGATAGAAACCTCAAAAGAAATAAACTTCAAACTGAATGAATCCCATTCAGGAGTAAAAAGATGTCAGAAATCAAAAAATCTGGAGAAAGGGAACAGCTTGCAAGCCGGATAGGCTTTCTTCTGATATCAGCCGGCTGTGCCATCGGGCTTGGAAACGTTTGGCGTTTTCCCTTTATTACCGGCAAATACGGAGGAGCAGCTTTCGTTTTTGTATACCTCTTATTCCTTTTATTGCTCGGTCTACCCATAATGGTAATGGAATTTGCAATAGGAAGGGCTGGTCGAAAAAATATTGCAGGCGCTTTGCGAGCCCTGGAACCCAAAAACAGTAAATGGCATATAATTGGCTACCTGGGAATCCTTGGAAACTTAATCCTGATGATGTTCTATACAACGGTTGCTGGTTGGAGTTTTGCTTATCTGTACAGAGAAATAAAAGGAGCATTTATAGGACTCAGTCCCGAAGAAATAGGAAAAGCTTTTGATTTATTTTTAGGTAATACGGGAGAACTTATTTTTTGGATGGGGCTTGCAGTGGCTTTGGGCTTTTTCATATGCTCCCTTGGACTTCAGAAAGGGGTGGAGAAAGCTGGAAAATTTATGATGTCAGGCATGTTCATAATGCTTCTCATCCTGGTCTTCAAAGCTGTAACCCTGCCCGGAGCTTCGGCAGGTATAAGCTTTTATCTAAAGCCGGATTTTTCAAACTTCAGTTGGGAAGGGGTTTATGCTGCAATGGGACAAGCTTTTTTTACCTTGAGCCTTGGAATCGGAAGCATGGCAATTTTTGGAAGTTACATAGGCAAGGAAAGATCCCTGACAGGAGAATCAATGCACGTAATGGCTCTTGATACCTTAATAGCTCTGCTTGCTGGCATGGTAATTTTTCCTACAGCCTTTGCTTTTGGTGTGGATGTGGGAACAGGACCGGGCCTAGTCTTTGTAACCCTTCCAAATATATTTAATCAAATGTTAGGAGGGCAAATCTGGGGAAGTCTTTTCTTTATGTTCTTGACTTTTGCAGCCATGACCACTGTAGTTGCAGTCTTTGAAAACCTTATGGCTTTTACTATCGATGAATGGGGCTGGAAAAGAAAGAAAGCTTCTGTAATAAACGCAGGAGTAGTTTTTATCCTCTCTCTCCCCTGCATCTTCGGGTTTGGTCCCTGGAGCAGTTTTGCACCTCTTGGAGGAGAAACCGTAATTCTTGACCTTGAAGACTTTATTCTAAGCAATAATCTCCTTCCGATAGGTTCCCTTGTTATAGTGCTCTTCTGTACCTATAAGAGTGGCTGGGGTTGGGAAAATTTCATTGAAGAAGCTGATACTGGAAAAGGAGTTAAATTTCCTAAATGGCTTAGACCTTATCTCTATATTCTGCCTTTGATCATTTTAGTGGTCTTGATCCAGGGTTGGATCCCACTTCTCATAAAACTCTTTTAAAATTAGGACAAACGTGAAAAGTTTTTGAGAAATGGATGCTGTCAAGTCAAACAGTAAATTTAGAGAGTAAAAGATTCCAGTTTTGGGGTTAAACCTGAATCTCATTTTTATTTTTTAATAAGTACTAGGATAGGTTTTAGAATGTCATATGAGCCTAAAATGCTTGAAGAGTAGAAAAATTCAAATGGGTTCCCGCGAAGCGGGAACATAAAGTAGAACAAATAAAAAAGCTAAGCTAATCCAAAAACAAAAGGCTTTGAAATTTTAAAAAACCAAAAGGAAACGGATAAAAAGATAAGTTATAAAATATCCTAAAATAAGTTATAAAATATATCCTAAAAATAGAGAAAAAGATACACTCAAATTGATACAATAATTCTATAAAAATAATATTCAGAATTAATTAAATTGGACATGGCAGCGATTCCTAATTCCCAAAGGCTCGCGCACTTTAGTACAAAAGGAAACGTGGGCAGGCTTATCTACTGTGTTCGGGATGGGAACAGGAGTGCCCCTGCCGCTATGGCCGCCAAATCCTAAGAATTATAAGATTATTAGATGAAATTAAACGGATTTTATGAAATAGAATAAACAAAGAATATATTAAGAAATATACACTCAAATTGATACAATAATTCTATAAAAATAATATTCAGAATTAATTAAATTGGACATGGCAGCGATTCCTAATTCCCAAAGGCTCGCGCACTTTAGTACAAAAGGAAACGTGGGCAG
>JAQUFK010000173.1 GCA_028684695.1 Methanosarcinaceae archaeon
TCAAGATGCCCACTCCTTCCTTTCTCAATTTCTTTGGCAACTTTTTTGATTTTTTCATCCTCAAAATCGGAGAGACTTTTTTTCCCAATCCAATCCTTGTTTATAGGGTGAGAAAGAAAATATCCTCCTTTACTTACAACAAAAGCATACCCGCTCTCAAACGCTTGAACTTCACTGACTTCTTCATCAACGTATTCGAGCTGAACATCTACCCCTCCAACTCCTAGAAAATTTCCATCTTTTTGGATAGGAGAAGCATAGCTTAGGATAAAAATTCCTTCATAAAAATAAGGTTCTGTAAGGATATCCGTCCCAAGGGTTTTTGGAAGCTGGTAATAATCTGAACTTTCATAATTTACTAAAGGACTTACATTTAACTCCCCTTTAATTACATTACAATAAGGAACAAACCTGCCTGTAGAATCATGATAGAGGCTGCCTGCATATTCGGCATCTTTTCCGTCAAAAGCATTGGGCTCATACCCTAAATAAGCCCCTATTATTTGAGGATTTTCTGCAAGCAAACTCTTTAATATTTCAAGGGCTTCTTCCCGACTCAAGGTTTCGGAACTGGCCATTGAAGTGGCAATTGTTTTTGCAATTGCCTGATTTGTCCTCATATCAGCATCAAACTGATTTGCATAGCTGCTGGCCATTTCAACCGATTGCTGGTAAGCCAGTTCTTTTTCCTGAGAGGTTACAGTATTAATTATTACGCCGGTAGATAGGGCTAGAATCACAAAAACCCCGAGCACTATAAAAAGAGTAAGCTTTACGCGAAGTGGTACATCCTTGAATCTCATGCCTTCACCCTGATATTTCCAGTGTCTGGCAAACCTGACTAAAAAACAAAAGCTTTTCGTTTTTAAAAATCACTGTTTTTTCGAGGGAGGAATTCCAGCCCTATAGTGCTTGAAAAGTTCTTCTCCCCAGAGAAGGGCACTCGAATCAAAACTCATCAGTGTGCGATGGTCGTATTTTCCCTGTTTATCAAAAAGGCAAAGATACATGAAACGATCCGTAACCGCAATAGTAGGCAGACGACTGTTTTTTCCGCAAACCTCAACTTCTACGTTTTTCGCTTTTAGAAAGGTCTCAAATTCAGAGCCCTGCTCAGCGCTCATTCTCTCTAATACGGATTCCGTAAGTAATAAAGACATTTCCACATCATCTTTTGCAAGTTCCGCATAGAGTGAAGGATAAAGAGGATGATAATAGCTAATTAAGGTCAGAATTTTCTGAGACTTTTTCAAGTTTTCCGTAAATTCTCGAGGCAGATCAAAAAGATGATTCAAGTCGGGCTCGATTAGCATACACTGTCCAATTTCCCCAAGCCTTTTAAAAAGCGCTTCGGGAATAATACTCAGATCCCGACTTGTCCAGTATTCCCGATTTTCTTCAATAACATCAATGGTATTAATAAGAGGAAGCATATTTTCCACTATCAGTCTTCCGACATCGGAAAGTTCGTAAGTCCCATCCTCCTGCTGAATAACTAATTCCTGTTTTTTCAGGATTTTGATCTGGGGCATCATGGCTTTGGAGGTAACATTGAGAGAAGTTTTTATCTGGTCAATGTCTCTTGGACCTTCCATCAAGAGCAACAGAAGGTTTTTTCTTTTTTCAGAAAGCCAAAGAGTATCACATAAAGAGGAGCTCATTGTTATTTATATATTTTTATATACAGAGCTATAAATACATTACGCTGTTTTATAAAAAGATCCGCCTTCAAAAAGGACATAGTATAAATAAATTTTGATTTTCCAAGCCTTTTTTAAAAGTATAAGGAAAGTTCAGGAGAAAAAACCCAGCTTCAAGCCAGAGGAATAAAACTTCCTGACTTTTAGAAAATCGTTTCAGTTAGTAATACATTTTCTAAATTATTATATCTATTTCCTTTCCTTTAGAAAAAAGTTTTTCTTAAAACGAGTATGGCGAGTATAGTTAAAAATTTCAATGAACTCAAAAAAACAGCTAGAATGCGAAATCTCTCGAGATGTCTGCAAAGCGTATACTAGCCGTAAATCTTCTGATTTTAGGAACTTCTCAAGCCTCTTGAAAAAACCCAATAGATTGGGCTATATACAGAAATAATTATAAAAGTAATTGTTTATTTAAGCTTCAATTTTAATAAATTATTTAAGGATGTTTTAAAAAAACTTGTCCATTCTTGAAGCTTTGTCCTTTTAAACGAGGCAAACTAAAAAAAACGTGGAAGAAACGAAAGTAAATGTCATTTAATTTTTTGGAGGTTAATGAAAAATGGCAATAAATAATGCAGTTGCAGGCAACCCAACCCTCAACGGGGTTGAATTAAACCTTTTTTCCACTGAAGAACTTAAAGCAATTCACTACACAACGCTAGAAGTCCTTGAAAATCCAGGCATTCAGGTTTCCGATGCCGAAGCAAGGCAAATTTTCCGAGAAAACGGCTGTGAAGTTGATGAAAAAACCCAGATCGTAAAAATCCCTGAGTATCTTGTGAAAAAAGCCCTTCAGCTTGCTCCTTCAAGATTCACTCTCTGGGGCCGCGAAAAGAAATACAACACCCTTATGGAATGCGGCGGAAAGGTGCACTGGACCTGCTTTGGAACAGGAGTCAAGACTTGCAAGTATGAAGCTCCCGGAAAATATGTAACCGTTGACTCTGTAGAGCAGGATATTGCAGATATTGCAAAGCTTTGTGACTGGGCCGAAAATATCGATTACTATTCTCTTCCTGTTTCTGCAAGAGATTGGGCAGGCCGAGGGGCTCAAGATGTTCATGAAACCTTTACTGCTCTTACCAATACCCAAAAACATTTCCATCATATCGATCCAGTAGGCGAAAACGTCGAATATTACTGGGAGATTGTAAAGGCTTTTTATGGAGGGGATGAAGAGGAAGCTCGGAAAAAACCAATCTTTTCAATGCTGCTTTGTCCTACAAGCCCGCTTGAACTGAGCGTAAACGCTTGTCAAGTTATCATTAAAGGGGCTCGATTCGGAATTCCAGTAAATGTTTTGAGCATGGCAATGTCTGGAGGCTCATCTCCAGTCCACCTTGCAGGAACCCTCGTTACTCATAACGCCGAAGTTCTTTCAGGAATTGTGCTTGCCCAGCTAACTGTCCCAGGTAGCAAAGTTTGGTATGGCAGTTCCACTACAACTTTTGATTTGAAGAAAGGAACCGCTCCAGTAGGCTCTCCCGAACTTGGACTGATCAGTGCAGCAGTTGCAAAGCTTGCCCAGTTTTATGGCCTTCCTTCTTTTGTTGCAGGCACTTAGGCTGATGCTAAGATCCCAGACGATCAGGCAGGACACGAAAAGACACTTACCTGTCTGCTTCCAGCCCTTGCTGGGGCAAATACCATTTACGGAGCCGGGATGCTTGAGCTTGGTATGACTTTTTCCATGGAACAGCTTGTAATTGATAATGATATCGTTCAGATGACAAAGAAAGTTATGGAAGGAGTTCCGGTTTCCGAAGAAACCCTCGATCTTGAATCCATCCAAAAAGTTGGGATTGGAAATAACTTCCTAGCTCTTAAAAAGACCAGAATGCTTGTGGATTATCCCTCTGATCCGATGCTTATTGATAGAAGAATGTATGGAGACTGGGAACACGCTGGATCCAAAGATCTTGCAACAATTGCTCATGAAAAAGTGGTAGATGTGCTTAAAAATCATGAGGTTCCCTCGGTTGATGCAGATAGCCTTGCAGATATGAAAGCAATCGTTAAGAGTGCAGACAAAGCCTTTCGAGATAGTCTCTAAAGGAAAAATCCAGCAAAATAACCTAAATATCTAAAAATCCAATAAATCGAAATAAATTAAAAAAACAGAAGGAGATTTAAAAATGGGAAGCAAAGAAGAACTATTATCAGAACTTTCTGCTGCGATTGTATCCTGCAAAAAGGATAGTGTAATTGCAGCTGTAGAAAAAGCCAAAGGAAAGCTTGAGCCTTCCGAAATAATCGAAA
>JAQUFK010000174.1 GCA_028684695.1 Methanosarcinaceae archaeon
AAAAATGCGGAAAAATATCTAAAAGATGAACCTTTCATTGTTTTGGGGGGAGATCATGTCCTGAGTCTAAATCTGCGGGAGATGTTTCGTTTTCATGAAAGGCAAGATGCTCTTGTAACTATTGGGCTTTTATCAATTGATGATCCTAGAGAGTTTGGGATCGCTGATATGGATATCAACAACCGTATCCATCGTTTCTTAGAAAAACCAAAGGCCGGCCAGATATTTAGCAACCTTGCAAGTACTGGAATCTATGCTTGTGACCCTGCAATTTTTGACTGGATTCCCGAAAATACAAAATATGATTTTGCAAAGGATCTTTTCCCAGCTCTCATAGCTTCTGATGAGAAGCTTAATGGTATGCTGGTTCGAGGAAAATGGACTGATGTTGGAAGTGCTGCAGCCTACAGACAAGCTCAGCGCTGGATGCTCGATTCCTTGCCTGGAACAACTATCGAAGGGCATTTCAGCACCAAAAACGCCCGGATAAGGGGGCCCCTTAAAGTGGAAAATAATGTCTCGGTAGGCTCAAATTCTTCTCTTGTGGGCCCGATCGTTATAGGAGAAAACACTTTTATTGGAGACAATGTCCTTATAGGGCCTTATTCTGTAATAGGCTCAAACTGTGTTATTGAGAATAACGCTAAAATCTTTTCATCTTATCTTTTCGACCGGGTAAGAATTGGGGAAAATTCCAATATCTCGGGGGCAATCGTAGGAGACGAAACTATAATTGGGCAAAACTGCAGTCTGGAAAATGAAACCGTTATCGGACACAAGGTGATTATAGGAAACGGGTCAACAGTCCATTCCGGAGTCAAGATCTGGCCTGAGGTCATGGTAAATAAAAACTCTGGTATAAAGGAACTTACCCTTAACCCTGATTATGATACAGCTCATGATGGATCCTGAGTCCTATTTTCAAGGGTCTGAGGCTTAAAAAGCCGGCCCTTTCAATTTTCGGAGATCTAAATCTCTTTTATTATTATTATTATTATTATTATTATCTGTCAAGCAAGGATTTCCCCTCTTCCCCTCTCTTTATATATTATAAGTTATAACCCTAGTGATTCCTATGAACAGGTTTACAAAATGGTTGCTTGCCTCTCTTTTAATAAGCGCTTTTTCAGTTGCTCTTATCACAGGCTTTACCTTTGATGAGGCAACAATCGAAGCCCTTCGGAAAATCAAGCCCGAATATATTTTTGCGGCCGCTTTACTCCATATAATTTCTTATTTCATCTGGGGTTTTCGGAATCGGGCTCTCTGTAAAGCTCTTGGATATGATATAAAACCCCTTAAGGTTGTTGAGATTGTAATCTCAAGTGCTTTTGTGGCCGGAATTACCCCCTCTTCCGCAGGTGGAGAACCTCTCAGGGTTCATATGCTGCATCAAAACAATATTCCCGTAGGCAAAGCTACAGCAATAGTTTTTGGAGAAAGGTTGCTTGATGCGGGCCTTATTTTTCTTTCGCTTCCTTTTGCGCTTTATATGTTTGGGGGCCTGCTCTCAAGCTATAAATTCAGCACGGTTTTCCTGCTTGCAAACCTGCTAGTTTTTATAATTCTTGCTTTCTTTGTATATTGTCTAAAAAAACCTCAGAAAGTAAAACGGGCGTTGCACCGTCTCGTGGGTAAAGGCTCGCTTTATTTTGGAGCTCGGCCTGAGGCTGCACTTACCCGTGTGTTTGAGCAGCTTGATCGGGAGCTTGATCATTTTCATGCAAGCTTTCTTTTTTTTGTTTCCGAAGGCCGAAAAGGGCTACTCCGAGGGATTGCCTATACCTGCGTCTTCTGGGGAGTGGAATATTCTCTCCTTGCTTTAATCCTTATGGGGCTTAATCAGACCCCGTCTCTTCCAATCGTTTTTGCTGCCCAAGTTTTGCTTTCAGTTCTCATGGTCGTTCCGGCAACTCCCGGAGCTAGTGGAGTCGCTGAATTTGGGGCTGCCTCTATCTTTTCAGTCTTTGTAAATTCTTCAATTCTTGGAATTACCGTGCTTGCCTGGAGGGCGCTTACCTATCATCTGAACCTTTTGGTTGGAGCTTTTGTAAGCCTTAAGCTTCTTCGGGACATGGATGTGATTAAGAAACTTTTGGGAAATTCCTCGTAAACTTTTCAAGCCTTTTTTCTCCTTTTTACTTCTTCCGGAAAATTCTGAAACAATTATATATTATAGTCCCTTAACTTCTTTTTGCAATGTCTTCCCACGAATTAGGCTTTGAACTTTTGAGAAAAAGTGTGCACCTCGTTTCTGTGTTGATTGTGCTAATCTATAAATTTTTTGGAAAAGAATTTGTGCTCTGGGTCCTCTTGCTTTTTCTGGTTGCAGTTCTTTTCCTTGATTACTTAAGGCTTGAGCAGAACCTTAAAATTCCCTTTTTTCATACGATGTACCGGGAAAAAGAAGCTGGGCGCCTGGGCGGACATATTTACTTTTCCCTTGGAGCAATTGCTGCAATTTCTCTTTTTAGTCAAGAGATTGCCTCTGCTGCAGTTCTTATGACCACTTTCGGAGATCTAAGCGCAGCTTTTGTGGGTAAATTTTGCGGTAAACGCCGAATTTTTAAAAAAGTCTTTAAAAATGAAAAAACTCTTGAAGGTTCAAGCGCAGAATTGCTTGTAAATCTTGTCATAGGACTTTATTTTCTGGGAAATCCTTTCCTTGCTTTTCTGATGGCTTTTTTTGCAACCCTGACCGAAACTGCGGTAAACAAAATCGATGATAACCTTGCAGTGCCGATTATTTCAGGCTTTTTTGGGCAGCTTGCTCTTTTTTTTATGGAATTTTTCTAATGATTTAAATGGTATTTTTTTTCAGAAAAATTCTTTTCTCTGCTTTTGTTATGAAGCAGCTCTAAGCTTCTTTTCTCTACTCTTGCTATGAAGCAGGAGTAATATTTCCATATATTTAGGTACTTAAATATTTATACTAAAAATAATAAATATGTACAAGGCAATGAACCCAGCAAAAATGCTTATACTTAAAGTCTGCTGAGAGGGGTTGATCCAATGTCTTAGAATAGTCGCCTTCTTGAGCTTCAGGCAATTAATGATTTTTTTATCAGGAGTTCGAAAACAAAAGATCCGGAGAGGATCTGCAACTTAGCAGCTAAACTTATCCACGAACTTAACCGAGACTTACAGGTTTTAGTTTTACTTCATGATAATAAAAAAGCTGCTCTAAAGCTACAAACCCTTGCAAGTGACGATCTTCTTAAAAAAATTAAGGATTGCGGCTTATTTGTTTCTGAATAGCTTTCTCTTAAATCTATGGAGCTACTCTTTTCCGAGATTGCGATTCAGCCGGAGGCTCTTGGAGCAGCAGAATCGTTATTTAAAAGCGGGAGGCTTGAACGTTTCTCCTCCGGGCTTTATGAGTTGCTTGGAAAAAAACTCCCTGCCAGGTTTTGCAAGCAAATTGAAAAAATTCTGGCCACGGAATCTATCTGGGTTCTCGGGTTTTCAGAGGCAGATATAATTTTTGGAGGAATCTGTATTCTCTGTCCCTCAGGCACTGAAATTCAAAAACTTTTTGCACTAGAAAATATTTCTGGCTATGTTTCAGGGCGTTTAGCTGAATTTTATACAAAAAAAGGTCCGCTTGAATCCGAAGCCTTCGAAACTTTAAGCAAGAAGCCTTCTGATTTTAAAGCTATAAAGCTTCGAAAAAAACCTAAATGCGAGGTTTTGGGCTGCTCAATTTACGACTTTTTCCCAAAAGCTTCTGTTTCAAATCGAAAAAAGCAAGCTGAGCTTGTTTTAGCCCCAGGCAAGCCCTTAAGTAATGAATACAATAGTTCAGAAAATAAATTAAGAAGAGAACTTTTGCTTAACCAAGCGCTTGCAAAACTTTCGGATGCGTTGCTTGATTCGGATAAATCTCTTGAAATGATTTCTCAGCTTGTCCTTTCAACTTCAAAAAAACTAACGGGGAGTAAGCAAGGCTATGTTGCTTC
>JAQUFK010000175.1 GCA_028684695.1 Methanosarcinaceae archaeon
CTCCTACCAGAAAGCCTGCAGCAATCTTTAATCCCTCGTCAAGTGAAAAGAAAATAAGCAACGCAAGAACTATTGCGACTATTGCGACCGTTTTATACTGGCGATTTAAGTAAGCCATGGCTCCTTCCTGAATAGCCCCGGCAATTGTCTGCATTCTTTTGTTTCCGGGACTCTCTTTTAGGACGCTGCTCGCAAAAATGGCGGCAAAGACCAGACTTATAACGCCTGCTAAAGGAGCAATAAATATTAAATTATCCATAAAATTCCTATCCTTTAGTATCCATTTCAGTTTTTATATCTTTATATCTCGCTCTGGCAAAAGCCCCATTTTTAGCATTCTCCCTTTTTCCGGAAGAAGGGGAGCCGAGTTCGAAATTAATTCCACAGACCTGAAAAAAAACATCCGGCTTTTCCGATCTGAGGATTAGAAGCTAATCAAGCAGGGCCGAGCCCGGGCCCTTAACTAAAATCGGAAATATCAAGGAGAAGAAAGCTCCTCTCCGGAATTCCTATCCTTTAGCCCTGGTACAGCTTGCAAATATATCTGCATCCTTATTTTGAAATTAGAGGCCTGTACATACCAATTTTCAGCACTATTTGCAATGTTAAATCCTGTATTTTGCTTTATTCCGATATGCATAAGCTTTTTAATCCGGATGCAATCGTAAATGGGGTTTTTTATATAAACTTTTGTACTCTCTCTGTAACACCGTTGATTTCAGGGCTTCTATATAAATTATGTGTTTCTTTTTTTCAGACAAAAAAGGAAGATTCTTTACTAATATATTTATGGATATACAAAAAATATCCAAGTTGTTCTGAAAACTAATAATAGTAGGAAAGCGCACACCTGCTGCCGTAGGCCGCCCCCTTCTGAAATCAAATGAGCTTTTTCCAAGGTCAGGGCATCATATATCAAAAGATTTGAAAGTTTGGAAAAAGGTCTAAAAAAACTTAAATTTAAGCTCAAAAAAGAGAATTGAAGCCGGGAATTGCTCTGATTATTCAGAGTTTTGACCCGACTTTTTCCTTTACAGAAAAAGATTTTCAGTGCTTAGGGTTTTCAGGCTTTTTAATTCACACTTCGAACCTGCAGAACCTGAAAATCAAAGTCCTTTGGAATATTTGTTAAAAATACAATAACAGGATACCCAAGCTCTTTTACTTTTTCAATTGCAAGAGCCTGAGTCTCCCTTACTTCTTTAGAATCGCTTACTATGCAAAAGGCCTTTTTCTCCCCGGTATTTATCAAAAAGTTAAAAGCTTCCTTGTAGGATTTCAAAAAAGTCACAAGATTCTTTAATTCCTTCCAGGTATCACACATATGGATATTTTTTGAGCCCATGTTTTCCACATACCAGTCCCTACTTACGTAGGAATAGGCAGCATATTGTTCTTCAAGTTCTTCATAGGCCCGAAATATTTTATCACAGCCCTTTTTCAGGTTGATCCATTTCCATTGCTGTTCCGTAAAATAACGGGCCGCAACGATTTCAAAAATCGCTTCCTTATCTTCAGAATAAAGCTGCATGTTTCCACCATTTCCTCTTTTTTTAAAAATTATCATCCTGCGCATAACTTCTGGAAAAGCGCAGAGCCAATTCGGCTTTTTCAAGTTCTCTTCCAAGATAGGCTGCATGATCCAGCCTGGAAACCAGATCCATTTCAAGAAGCGTATCCAAAATTTCTCCAGCATTCTCCCCGCTTACTACGGCTTTTTCATGTTCCGCAATAATAAGACCTCCCTTTCCTTTTATCCGGTCCGGAACAATGCCTATACGAATAGGCCCTGCAGGATCAAGCTTCCAGTGGGTTGCAGCCTGAGCTCGGATTGCATTTATTGGAAGAGATGTATCTGGACGCCTGCGTTTTTCCTTGATTTGGAGCAGATCCAAACCTAGATCCTTTGGAGAGCTTTCCCTTGTTTGAGAAAGAAGCATCATCCCAGCTGCAGTTTTTAGTTCCCGAATTGAACCTTGAGCCTTGTCACTGAATTCGGGGGTAAAAAGAAGGCTTGCTCCAAGCTCTGCTCCAATCCCACAAAGAAGAGCATTAACTCCTATCGTATCTACATCCAGAAGTTCCGTTACGTTTCCAGCTCCGAAGAAAAGGGGGATTTCAGGATAAAGCTTGTGAAACTCATGATAGCGTACAATAGAGCCTGCAAGCCCATGGCCTACTGGATCAAGCACAGGATCTGCTATGAGCTTTTTTATCCCCAGGGCTTTTGCAGTTTCAATGTTTTTCAAAAGACTGGGGAGGCTTTCTCCCTCATCCGGAAGGATCACCGCAGCAATGCCAGCTTCAGAAACAGCCGGCCCCGCAGTTTCCAAATTGCTTCCATTAAGGCTCAAAACAAGGTCTGCTCCGGCTTGGATTCCTTCCTTAATCAAATCAGGATTCAGGGTATCAATGCTGATAGGAATTTCCCCTCTACCTTTTTCCAGACATTTAGCTTTTGCAAGAGCTACGCAGGCTTTTAGTTGCCCGGGAAGAGCTGTAAGAGAGATTCCAAGGTCAATTACATCAACCCCTTTTGCGATAAAACTTTCAACTTTTTCCCTAAGAGCCCAAGCCTCAAGCTCGTTTGCTCCGACAATTTCTCCCATAACCTTCATGCGAGCCTCGCCTCCAAGTTTTACCTCCCCAAGGTTTAAGAGGGGACGGGCTTTTTCTTCGCTTGCCTCAAGGAGGTTTAGCGCCCTTTCCCGCCTCACATCAGCAAGCAGTTCACAGGCAGGCAGAGTTTTTGAAAATTCTACGCTTTTAGCAAAAGAAAGGACAAAACCAAGGTCATAGGCATGTTTGGGGCCCAGCCGGATTTGGCAGCCTAATTCCTGTTCAATTTTTGAAAAATCGCCGGAGACCAAACCCGGAACAAGGATTAAGTCATATTTTTTTCCGGGGAGTTTCAAGAGAAAAGTTTTAAGAAGCTTCCGGGGAGTGATAAAAGCGGCAATATCAATGTCTAAGACGAGGACATCGGCTATTTTCCCGACTGAGCGCCTTACAGTCTTTTCCGCAAGTCTCCCGGTTGCAATTAGAATCTTCATGTTTTTTAGATACGGCCTCTGATAAAAAAGAGTATCTGTTCTGTCCTGATGCCTTATTCAAGAGATTATTTTGGGGCTCCGCAGAACCCCTGAAATTTCTAATAAATAGGCTGCCTTTTGCAGGCTGAAAAACTAAAGAGCTAGGCAGGCTTTCTCTGGCCCCAATTTTATTATTCAGTTTATAAAATCAATTATCGTATCGTTATCCTTCTTATTTCTTAAAGCTCCAGCTTTTCTCATCTTGCCCTGACTCTTCCTCTGAGAAGAGCGATTCCCATCTTCTACGCTTTCAAAGAGGCCAGCTTCAACCTGCGGCCCCAGAATCTGTGCAGACTGTACCCCGGTCATGATTGCCATTACCCGGATTTTGCCTTCGTAGTCATTGCGGATTCTTGCACCCCAAATTACATTGGCTTCCGGAGAAAGCTCATAAGTTAACATGGAGGCTACTTCTTCAGCTTCTTTCAGGCTCAGATCAGGCCCCCCAGTTACGTGCACAAGACTCCCGGTTGCCCCTTTGTAGTCAACATCAAGGAGAGGATGATTCAGAGCGGTTCGGACAACTTCGTTGCTCTTGTCCTGACTCTTTGATTCGCCTACGAGCATTACGGCAACGCCTCCACAGCTCATGATTGTTCTGATATCAGCGTAGTCTAGATTTATAAGAGAGGGGACGGTGATAGTTTCGGTAATGCCTTTTACGGTTTCGGAGATGAGCTGATCCATGA
Source organism: Methanosarcinaceae archaeon (assembly GCA_028684695.1). Lineage (GTDB taxonomy): Archaea > Halobacteriota > Methanosarcinia > Methanosarcinales > Methanosarcinaceae > JAQVBP01. The sequence goes on from JAQUFK010000175.1 coordinate 3,782, forward strand.
CCGAAAAAGCCTGATCAATTGGAAGATTTGGCACATAGTTAAGCAGACGGTTGTTGTCCAAGACAATTACGGTATCTGCAGCTCTGCGCAGTTCTTCAAGGCCTTCTTCGGCCTTGACAAGTCTGGCTCTTTCA
>JAQUFK010000032.1 GCA_028684695.1 Methanosarcinaceae archaeon
AAGGAGTTATTTAAACATTGAAGTAATATGATATCAAAATATCGATACTAAACGCAAAATTGTAGTCTTGACGCATTCATCCCATGAAATGAAGATTTCATGGGTTTTCTGCTGCGATCTTATAAAAAAGCGAGCTGGAAGGTATAGAGCTTGGCGGCCCTACCTTACCTCATACCTTTTGCAGCTCCTCAAATCAGGTTTTTCAGATTACGGTTTTTTTCTAAGTTTTTAAGTCCCCTGCACACAGATTTTATCTAAGCTAGCTGCACTTTTTCATATCGGCTTTCCGACAAAGAGGCTTGAAGGAAAATATGACCCCACATACATCCCTTTCTGCTCAAAAGCGTATATCCGATGTTTAGAGCAGCCAACATCTGCCCCAGGTTCACATTAAGAATAAAAATGTGAACCTCAGTATCTACTTCTCTTTTCCTAAGCTTACATAGGAGATACTCTTGTAACATACATATATAGTGATTTGAGAAAAAAAGCGAAGTTTTTAGTATAGTGTTCAGAGGTTGGGAGGAGCTACTACATAATTTTATGAATGTGGGGAAAATAGCATTCTTTCACAGAAAGAGAATATAAAAAGTTATATAATAATATCTTTTGCAACAGACTTCTCAAAGCATAGTACTAAACAGAAAAATTTAATACTGAATAGCACTTCATTGAAAACAGTTGAAGATTGATTAGATTGTTTAAATGTTTGAAAAATATATAAGGAAATAAATGGGTAAGAAGCTCAAACCTGAAAAACTTGACTTTAAAAACCCTACTCATGGATCCAAATGGATCCAAGAAAAGACTGAAAAGAGCAAAGGTAGGTGCTAAAATGCTGATCCGAAAAAATATATCTCTTGATGATAAATATCTAAAAAAATTACAACCTCTTTTGGATATGAAGGATGGAAACCTGAGTGCGGCAATCCGGGATACCATCACCCTTGCGGATACTGCATTGAAATATCATGATAGTGTAGAAGAAGCAGTTCGATATTTAAAAGCCTCCAAAAACCCTCAAGAACAAAAGAATATCAGCCCGAATGAAGAAAACAAAGTTATAAACCGAACCACTCTGGAATGGCTCTTCAGACATACGAGAGGTAGACTTGCAGATGAGGAACTGGTCAACGAACTCATAAACCCTTTTGAAATTGAGGATCTAAAAGGCCTCGAAGCCTATCTCAACAGAACTTCAGAAAAAAACAAGTGGGATGTTCGCGTTTCCATCAGCTGCAAAGAGAGTCAAAACCCAGCCTCAGTCCAGATTTTATTCTCAAACGCTACCCCAAATAGCCGAGAATTTTTTACCCAGCTTGTGGCGCTTTTCCTAGCCAAATGGAAACGGCTCGATGTAGACCACGTTTTTAGAAGAGCAAATTCAACCCAAGTTTCCTTTAAAAAAAATCTATCGGCCTCGCCCCAAGAAATCATGCCCGGAATCCGCAAGCATTTCGGATACCTAGACATCGTATGCAGGGAAATTGATGACAATCCCGAATTCTGGACTCAACTAATGTACACATACAATGTGGAACGCTCCAACCTTGTAACCTTGCACAGGAGTCAATTTGAGACCTTTGCAGCAGGAAAAGCTCCAAATCCCACAAAAATAGTAGAACGCCTAGGAAAGCAAGCTGTAAGTGAGATGGAACTTGCGGACCTGCTCATTCTTTTCAAGAGGATGTATCTGGTAACCCAACTCGTAAAAAATATAGAGCTTTCCCTGGAACCCGGAAAAGAATCCGCAACAATCTTCCATGACTTCAGAAATGAAAAAGTAATCTCAAACCTTGTGGCCTACTTTTCCCAAATCTTTATAGAAAACCGGGTTGAATTTATGGTTTCCTCCTCTACAAGCATGATAGTCTTCAAGTTCAATGAAAAAGCAAAAGATAAGAGCATGGAATATTCTGAGTTTTCAGAGCCTGAAAACCCCAAATTACAGGGAAGCTCTTAAGGTTTAGAAAATTTAAAGTCTTGCCCTTTTACCCTTTTGTAACTCCTAAGGGAATTACTCTTGCAACTTTTCTGGCAATACCCAATTCATGTACGACATTTACCACTTCACTACTAGGTTTGTACACTTCAGGAGCTTCTTCAGCAATAACCGAAGGATGCGTTGCTCTTACAGTAATGCCTTTTGCTTCAAGTCTTTCTTTTATACCTTCGCCTCTAAACTCCTTTTTGGCATGAGCTCTACTCATGACCCGCCCGGCTCCGTGACAAGCGCTTCCAAAGGATACATCCATTGCAGTGGCAGTTCCACATAGAATATAAGAAGAAGTGCCCATGCTGCCCGGGATAAGTACAGGTTGTCCCACGGCTCTAAAAGCTCTAGGAACCTCGGGATGCCCCGGAGGAAAAGCTCTTGTTGCTCCTTTTCGATGGACGTAAACCTCCTTTTTTTTGCCGTCAATTCGGTGTTCTTCAAGCTTTGCAACGTTATGAGCCACATCATAGAGAAGATCCATACCCAGTTCGTCTGCATCCATTTTAAAGACTTTTTCAAAAACCTCCCTTGTCCAGTGAGTTATAACTTGGCGGTTTGCCCAAGCATAATTTGCGGCACAGAGCATTGCTCCAAAATAGGCCTGAGCCTCCTTGGATTGCGCCGGCGCACAGGCAAGCTGCTTATCTGGAATAGGAATCCCATACTTTTTTACGGCCTGCCCAAGAGTTCGGAGATGGTCTGTACAGATCTGATGCCCTGCGCCGCGGGAGCCACAGTGGATCATTACCGTAATTTGACCTTCTTCAAGCCCAAAAGCTGAGGCTACTTCAGGCTCATAAAGCTCATCTACGCACTGTACTTCCAGAAAATGGTTCCCACTCCCAAGCGTTCCGAACTGGGGTTTTCCTCTTTTTCTGGCTTTGGCACTGACTTCGGAGAGAAGTCCCCCTTCTAAAAACCCGTTTCCTTCACAATGTTTTAGATCAGCTTCTACCCCGTAGCCAGCTTCCACAGCCCAGCGGGCTCCGTGCAAAAAAGCGTCGTCAAGTTCCGAATCAGAAGCTCGAATGCGACTTTTTGAGCCCACCCCGGAAGGGATATTTTTAAAAAGTTCTTCGGTAAGGAGTTTTATATGCGGGAGCACGTCTTCTTTTTGGAGCTTTGTTTTGATTAGCCGAACTCCACAATTGATATCAAAGCCTACTCCCCCGGGACTTATGATTCCTTCCTCCCGATCAAAGGCTGCAACTCCTCCAATGGCAAAGCCGTACCCCAGATGGGCATCCGGCATTGCCATGGAGTATTTCTGAATTCCGGGAAGAGTTGCCACGTTTGCGATCTGATCAAGCGTTTCAGGCTCAATTCCTTCGAGTAATTTTTCAGAAACAAACAGCCTCCCAGGAACTTTCATATCCGGAATATGCCCTACAGGAATTTCCCAGCTATTTTCAGAAAGTTTCCGAACCTGACTCCGCACGCTCGAAAGCTGGCTTTCCGGCTCGGATTCTGGCTCGTTTTCCAGCTCCTTTTCTTTTTGATTATCCTTTTCAAGAATTTCTGTCATAATTTTTTGTCACCGCTCCTGGATTCTATTATCCTGTATTCTGAAATACCTGAATACTAAGGAGAAAACCCGGATCTGGATATTTTATAAGTATGAATTTAGAAGTGAAATATATAAAAATAAACTTTAATTAAGGCTTGTTCAACCTTTCTAAAAAAGAGAATTTATTCTCTCCCAAAAAGGCTCCAAACCAGGTCTTTAAAGCCATTAGAATTAATTTTTGGTTTTTTAGGTTCTGCTTTAGGTCCGCTTCATATATCCACAACAAGCTGCGCAAGCCAACCATTTTCAGTTTTTTCAAGCAGCAATTGATTATAGGTCACAGCCTTGATTTCGGTCTCAAAGGGATGAATTTCCGGATTAAAAGCTTCTCCAAAAGCCTGGCCTGATAAAAAATATTTGCCTTCTTCTTTTTTAATTTCCAGAACCTTGAATTTCCAAAAAATTGTTGCCTCCACTTCAAAGAGAAAGAGTAATTCGGAAAGCCAATCCACGAGCAGGTTTTCCAGATCCGGAGAACTTACCCGGACTTTTGTTGCTTTTTCCCCCGAAACCTTTTCAGTATCAATCATAACATTGAACATGGCAAGAGCCGCGTTTTCAAAGGTTTCCTCAAGGCTTTTACCATAAGCTCGAAACTTGGCGTCTGCTGTGTGTTCCAGATACTCATATTGCTCGTTTTTAGACGGCATAATCCAGTATTAGGTTTATGTGTTACATTAAGTTTGTCTGCTGCCAGAGAAAGCGAAAAGGAAAAGAAAAAAGAGGAAGAAAAGAAATGGATGAGGGGACTCAATTTTTTGCAAAACAAATTGTCTAAAAAAAGGAGAAAGAAACCCAGCTCAAGGATATTAAACCAAGAGTCCTGAGATATTTTGTGAGTCCTACAAACCAAAACCCAGACTTTTCTATTTTAAAAGAAAACAGGATTATTGAAAAGAACATTATCCAAATAAACGAGGAATCAGTGAAATATTTTTTAACTAATCTAGAAATTGTTTTATATTAGTATATTATATTTGTATGACGTCAACTCAAGAAAGTTAATGAAAACGGAGAGCTAGACTCTCTCTTGAGTTGAGGCTCAAAAATAAAGTTCAATCAAACAGGAGGTAATAAACAAAAATGGAAAAAATCCTGTTCTCTTTGAAAAATACTCATATGGGAGAAAGAAGCAAAGGCTAAACAGCCTTTTCTGGCTTCAAAATCTACTTTAATTCCTAAAATCTAATAAAATTCAAAGAAACTCTATGAAATTTATGGAATCATATGGGAAAAAAGGAATTCAAGCTTTCCGAAATTCAAGAAAATTCTAAAACCCAAAAAAAATCCAAAATTCTAAAAATTCCTAAAAACCCAAAAAACATTTGAAATTCAAGAAAATTCTAAAACCCAAAAAGTTCTAAAACCCAATAAGAGACTTCCTAGGAAAAATACGGGAATTTTAGCCTTCCTAAAACCAAAAAAACCTAATTACCCAAAAAAAGGGCAAAAAACCCAGGAATCCGATTGGGAGAGCTTTGCAAATATTTCTGAAAAATAGATAAAATAAACATAACCCCAAGAGGAGAATCCCTGGAAAAATTCTAAAAACCCAAAAAAACAGGGAAACTCTCCGGGATTTTCCAACCCCAGATGTGATTTAATGTTAAAACGGAAGTTAAGGATTTTACCCTTGATAGCTTGCCTTATCTTTGCAAGCGTTCCAGCTGCGTTGGCCGGGTCCACCTCTCAAATTGTGTATGTGGCCGGAGACGGCAGCGGGGACTTTAATTGTGACGGACAAGACGACCATATTCAAATAAATCAGGCCCTTAAATTTGTAGCCGAGAACTCTCAGTATACAACAGTATACCTGAAAGGCCCTTTTACATATACAATAGATAGTAGTCTGCTAATCGGAAGCAATACTATTTTAGAAGGGGATTCAAACGCGGTACTCAAGCTGGCTGATAATGCAAAATGGCCAAAAGGAGATTGGACAAGTCCCCATGCTCTTATACAGCAAAGGGAGAGTTCCGGAATTGAAAATGTCGAAATAAGAGGTTTTGAAATAGATGGAAATCAAGGAAACCAGAATGAACCTTTAGGCAGTGGATACTATAACCAGATTCATTTTTATGATGCAAAAAAGATTTCAGTCCACGATATGTATATGCATAACGGAAATTGTGATGGTTTAAGGGTTTATAGGGGTTCAGATATAAAATTTTACAATAATAAAGTCTACAAACTCGGGCATGATGCGCTTTATGCCTTCTATTGTTATTACGTAGAAGCCTACAATAACGAAATAACATGCAGAACAAACAGTGCCCTTAGGATGACAAATACCAATCATGTAAAACTACATGATAATATAATAGATGGCTTTGAGCACTGGTCTGCAGGAGGGCCTGGAATTGAGATTGAAAAAACGTCAAGAGCTGTGAATGATCTTGAAATTTACAATAATATAATCCATAACACCTGGAGTAATGGGATTTTGCTTGAAGGCTATTTCTACAGCTACCCTCAAGAAGATGCTCAAAACGTGCATATTCACCATAACATCTTCTATAATATCGGGCCTAAACCCGACAGAGAATGGAATGCTGCAATCCAAGTCCAGGGTTTTTATGACACCCTGATTGAAAACAATGTCTTTGACGGAAATTATCATGCAGCAATAATTTCTAAGGAAACTACGGAAGATGTACAAAAGGTTGTAAGGGAGACAAAGGTTTCCGGGTGCACCACCATAGTTCGCAACAACATCATAGTAAATACAAAAAAGAGAATCTACCAGCCCGAAGGCACAGGTTATGGAATAATCGAATATCTCCCAAACAAACATAAATTCACTCTGGAAAACAATATCTTCTACAATAATGAAGCAGGCGACTACAAAAACGTAAAATCAACAACAGACCTTAACATAAATCCCTTATTTGCAGACCCTGAAAAGCATGATTACCATCTAAAGTCTACAAGCGGCAGATGGGATGGAAAAACTTGGGTAATCGATTCGGAAAATTCGCCTGCTATTGATGCAGGTTATTCAAGTTCAGATTATTCAAAGGAGCCTGAAGACAACGGAGACAGGATCAACATAGGAGCATACGGAAACACTAGATATGCATCTCTTTCCGGAAGCTCAGCTTCTGAAGATCCAACTCCTGAAGATCCAACATCCAAAACTCCTGAAGGATATGATAACCGGATCAGGGAAGCTACTCCAGATGGCATATATCCAAAAATTCCCTATCTTGATATAGGAGGTTTAGAAGAGGTAGGAAGATATAGAGACCTTTTATGGTATGAACTGAAAGCCCCGGAAGAGCAGGAAGTAACAAAGGCAACGCTCTCGCTTTACTGGTATTATCCGGAAAATAAAGCAAGAGCAGAGGATACCGTAGTTGAGGTTTATAGACCTGCAAAATGGGAGCCGGATTCAGTATCTTGGAATAATAAAGAGAGCTCAACAGCTTGGAAAAATCCAGGAGGAGACTGGTTCGATAAAAATGGAGTTGCTCAGGGAAAAGAGCCATATGCAACACTGACCCTGAAAGGAAGTGAAATCCCGGATAACAACTACTATGAAATAGATGTAACAGAGCTGGTCCGAGAATACCTTGAAGGAAAGTATGAAAATACAGGCTTTTTCCTAAAAGCAAAAAGTGAAGGCAAAAACTATATTGCATTTTACAGCAACGAAGGCGGAAATGAAGCTAAAGGGCCAAAGTTGAATCTAGAGTATGCAAAGGAAAATAAGCCCCCTGAAATTGGAGCAATTGAAGACCAAACTGTAGAAGAAGGGGCTTTGCTTAGCTTTAAGATAGTTACGGAAAGGGTTCAGGAAGGAACTTCATATTCCGTTGCAGGACTTCCTGCAGGAGCTAATTTTAGGCTTCCGGATACGGAGGGAAATTCAGGACTTTTTAGTTGGACTCCGGCAAAAGGTCAGGCTGGTACATATAAACTGGTATTCACGGTAAATAAAGGGGAATTTTCCGCTCTTGAAGAAGTTGGAATTTCTGTGCAAGCCAAAGCCTGAAAAAAAACTCCTTTAATTGCTTAAAAATAGGGGAATAAAAAGAATTGGAAAAGCCAAAGGATTTCAAAAACCTTTTTCCAATTTAGGGGGTTCTTTTTTTGCAAAAAGCTTTGAAGTTTATAGCAGGCAGCGTAAAACCCCTGAGGCTTTACTAAGGGCAAGTTCACTCAAATCCCTTAAAAGCGGTCTGATTTTTAGGGATTATTAGAAGCTGCTCTTACATTGCAATATACATTTAGGATTTCTTTTCCAATGTTTTCCCAAGTAAATTGTTCGGCATAGCTTTGGATCTTCTCCTTATCCCATTGTTTAGCCAGAGCGAGTTCAATTTTTTCAGCCAGATTTTTTGAATTTTTCGGTTCAGTCAAATAACCATAATCTTCAGAAATAATTATTTCAGAAACTCCTCCAACATCGCTTCCAACAAAAGGCACTCCACAGCCTAAAGCTTCAAACATAACGGTTGGGTTTCCTTCACTTAAACTTGGAAGCACGAAAAGATCACAGGCATTCATCCAGATAGGTAATAATTCATCAGGGATAAACCCGATTAAAAAGACCTGCTCTTCCAGATGATGATTGGAAATTTGGCTTTGAAGCTTTTTCTGTGAGCCTCGACCCCCAATAAAACAGAGGATATCAGAGCTTCCAAGCAGCTTTAGAGCCTCAATAAGATATTTAAAGCCTTTTCTTTCTATTAATAAGCCTAAACTAAATATTATTTTTTTATCAGCAGGCAAACCCAATTTACCTCTACAGAAGGCTTGATCCAAGGACTTAAATTTTGAAGGATAGCCGTTCGGAATCGAAAAGACATTTTCATTGAATTCCTTTAAAAGAGGAAGATCTTTTTTATTAACTCTAATTAGGGCATCCGCTTTTTTCAAAGAATGTGTAAGGGGCTGATAATCCATATTTATTTCCTTATAAAACCGAGCTTCATTCTCATGAATAGTTACCACGACAGGTTTATTATAAATTTCTTTTAAGGCAACTGCAATATAGGCCGAAGGCCAGGTAAAATGAGCATGAATTAAATCGAAACAAAGCCTTTCTTGTTTTACTAAATTTTTTATTACCCTTAGCCGATTATCAATTAAGATACTTTTAAAATATAAAATAGGAATATAAAACGACCTGGGATAATAAACTTTAACATTATCGTATTCGTAATTTATACAATATTTATCTTTAGCTAATTGATTAAAACTGAAAGGCACAGGAGAAATTACAGAAATTTCATTAAAATACTGTTTTAATTCTGCAAGCTGGTTCTTTACAAAACCGTCTCCTATGTAGGAATTGTCCTTGTTAGAAAAAGCAGGAGAAAGCACCAGCAGATTTTTGTCAAGAAATTGCTTAAAATTTGCGTTTCTCATATTAACCCCCAAAAAAACCAAAAGAAAAATAAGAGCTAGCCGGATATCAAGCCTTAGTGAGACATTAATACTTATTCACTTTTCCTATTCCAAGATATACAAGCTCTTTCAAGTTAGATCTTGAGTTCGCCTCAACTATATTTTTACAATCAACAATTACAGGAGAATTCATTAGTTTGGATAACTCCTCAAGAGAAAACTCCCTGAAAAAATCATGATCTGTCAGAAAGATGGAACAGTCAGCACCTCTCAAAGCATTATATATGTTTTCTTCGGAATGAAAAACTCCCACTTTTGTTTTTATTAATTGGACAAAAGGATCATAGACTTTAACTTTAGCCCCCAAATTCACAATTTCTTCAATAATATTAATAGCCGGAGCTTCTCTTGTATCCTCAATATTTTTTTTGTAAGCAAGCCCCAAAACGGCAACTGTTGAACCATACATATTTTTATTTACTTTATTTAAGCCGCATTCAACAAGATTCACGGCATGAACTTTCATGAAATTATTTATTTCCCCGGAGGTTTCAATAAAACGTGGAATTATTCCGTATTTTTTAGCTTTGTAAGACATATAATAAGGATCCAGAGGAATACAATGCCCTCCGACCCCAGGTCCCGGATAAAAGGGCATATATCCATATGGCTTTGAAGCAGCTGCTCTTATAACTTCCCAAGAATCGATCTCCATTTTTTCAAAAATAATTGAAAGTTCATTTACAAGCGCTATATTAACATTTCTAAATATATTTTCGACCATTTTAACAGCTTCAGCTATTTTCGTATTCTGAACCTGAACTACAGTTTGGATAAGGCTCCCATAAAGAAAAGCTGCAATTTTTGTGCATTCTTCATTTATTCCCCCTACTACTTTAGGGGTGTTTTCAACAGTATATCTCTTATTCCCAGGATCAATTCTTTCAGGGGAATACGCAAGCCCGAAATCGATTCCAGCTTTTAATTTACTCTCTTCTAAAATCGGAAGTACAACTTCTTCCGTTGTGCCGGGATAAGTGGTACTTTCCAGAATCACAAACTGCCCCTTTTGTAAATTTTGTGAAATTGTGTGGCAGGCAGCTTTTACATAATCCAGATTTGGTTCGCAAGCCTCATTTAATGGAGTAGGAACACAGATAATTAAGAAATCACACTTTTTTAATTGTTCAGAATCAAAGGTCGGAAAAAAAGATTTATTCAAACAAGCCTGCAAACTAAGCTCAGAAACATCGTCAATATGAGATTTTCCCTTTAAAAGATCGTTTATACATTTTTTATTTGTATCATAGCCAAGGACCCAAAACTTTTTAGAGAAAGCTATAGAAAGAGGCAGGCCGACATAGCCAAGTCCAACAATACCTACTTTTGCCTCTCCTTTTTTTACTTTAGTTGTTAAGTCTATTATTCAACCAACCCCCTAATTATTTGAATAATTGAGCTCAAAGCGGACTTTAAGTTAAAACCCCCAAAGCTTGCAGTTTCCCGAAATTTTAAGGGATTTTAGAGTAAAGCAAAGCAAAGAGAAAAACGGATTAGATTTTTAAGATATCTTTAATAATTTCAAAAGATTCGGCGTATTTGCTTCTTATTTGATAACCCCTATAGGTTGCCCGGCCTTCTATACCGTATAACCACCACTCATTATTTACATCAAGCTGAGATTTATGAGCTATTACACTCTCTTTTTTAAGCTCAATTACATCAGAAATATCTACATACATTTGAGGCCTAAAACAATAAGGAACAATACCTCCCGGAATTGTCTGTTCATACATGTAAACAGAATAACCATTTTTTCTCGTAGAAGCAATCGTAGCCTTTGCTATAGAGACGTGATCTTGATGAGAATCATGGACCCAATGAGTGAAGACCACATCCGGACAAAAATCACTCATAACCTTATCCAGTTCCCGCACAAGCTCCCGACTAAAAACTAATTTTTCAGGATTTATATTAAGGATATTTAATTCCGCTCCCAGAATCCTTGCAGCTTTTTCCGACTCTTTTATTCTCATTTCCTTTTTATTTGGAACTGTTGCAATAAGCATCAAAACCTCATGCCCTTTTTTTGAATATTTTGCAAGCGTTCCTCCCATTCCAATTTCGATGTCATCAGGATGAGCTCCAAGAGATAAAACCCTCATACCTTCACCAGCTTGCCCTTTGCATCCAATATTATTTCAGAATAATACCGGATCATAGAAATATTTTTAATAGTTGGGAGCTCAATATCCCCTGAATTAACCAGCTTTAAAATTAATTCAGGAAAATTTACCCCAGCATAAGTAGCCATAATCGTAGCTCCCCCAAGCCTAGGATTTACCTCCATTATTTTAGGCCTGCCTTCTGAGTCACATTTCATTTGCATACAGGAAGGGCCTTGAATCCCAAGATACTTGGCAAGCCTCAAACACTCATTTTGAATCTCAGTATTAAATACAATTCGGCCTTTCGAGCTGATTCCAGCTTTAATTTCAACTCTTTCTCGAGGCACTGCAAGCAGGGGATTGCCTTCCAAATCCGATAAAACATCAATTGTATATTCTATTCCAGGAAGATACTCCTGAAGAAGCATAGGCTCTTTCAAAGCCAGAGCCTTATGAACATCGGCTTCATTTTTGCAAATCGAGATGTTTTTACTTCCCTTCCCAAAGATTGGCTTTACAACACAAGGATAGGCATTAATTTCTGCAGGATTTGTTGTGGTATAAGGCAAATCAAAACGTTTTTGTAAGACTTCATAAAATTTCATTTTATTCAAGCAGTGCTCAAGAATAGCGTAATCGGATACAACAGGGATTATATTCTTTCTTTCTAAGATTTTTTTATTTTTAGAGTAAGGGAGGATGTCATACCCGGAAGTTGGGAGGATAACCTCAATTTCTTCTTTTTCCAGAAGCTTCATTGCTTCCCTAAAAAAAGAAGGAGAATTCGCAGGCGGAACCACATAACCTTTATCGGCCAGATAAAAACCCGCAGACAAAAGATTGGAATCACTTGCTACAATTTTTCCCTGATGCTTACACATTTTTAAAGATTTTATAGCCCCTATACCGGCTGCGCCTCCACCTCCTGGAATTAACACGTTTTGGACATCCATCATTGAACCTCCGGAATTCTTTGGATAGCTAAAATTTCGTTTTTGTAAAGAGCATTCCTCAAAAAAACGAATAGAGCGCTTTGTAAACCCATTTTGGAGGCGATTTCGCAAATTTCATGAAATGGAGCCTGCTTAAGAGTAGGATTTGTATGGAGATTGCAATCCCAAAAAGAAAAAACCTCATTATATTTTTTAATGTTATTCTCCCCCTGCAGCTTTCTTATAATTATCTTTACTATAAGTAAAATAAATTTTTTCAATAATTTGGACCATAAAAGCCGTTACATCAATTTTCTCCTTTAACAATTTAGCACGCTTAAAAGCGGCTTTTTGTTTAAGCATAGGATCTTTTAAAAGTTCCAAAGCTTTTTTTAAACCCTCTTCTTCTCCTTTTAGCGGATCTTGAAAAAGGTATAAAAGCCCATATTTCTCTTCTTCGAATTGATACCCACAAGCAATTGTAGAAATAAAAACCGATGGAGTGCCCAGGACTGCGCACTCCGAAGCCGTTGTGCCCCCATCTCCAACATACAAAGTAGCAAAATAGAGTAAATCATGTAGTTTTTCCGGGGGAAGATCTAGCGTATATTTAGAGAGACGAGGCTCAGGAATTCCTTCGGAAGTGAGGAAAACTCTCCCAAACTTCTCTAGCTGTTTAATAAAAGCTGCTTTATTTTGGATCCCCTGCTGTCCCCGATCATGATCCGCTTTCCATAAAACGGCCCTTAAAATTATATAAGGATCCGCTTTGCGCAAGCCAATTGCATCTAATACCGAAGCATCCGGAGTAAAATAATTCGGATGAAGATAAGCTAGTTCATGATAGCCCTCATATCGAAAATGCTTTTTTCCAAACTCTTTTTGAAAACAGGAAGGAGTGCAAATCACAGTAGCAAAAGGATTTGTTAAGAAATGCTCGATTCTTGCATGTTCGGTATCTTCAAAAATTAAAGAAGGTTTGCGAATTAGTTTGCCTACATGCGCAACATAGGCATTTCCGGGCCCTCCAACAAGAATATCCGGGTTAAAAGCTTTACAGATACCAGCTAATTTAGATTCGATTTTCAAAAGTTCAAGCGCTTTTGAAAAAACCGTCGGTTTTGAAACCCCTACAAGCTCGTACTCAAACCCATAGGCTTTGAGTAATTTTAAAGAAACGTCTTTATCTATCGTTGTAAGCTTGCATTTATGCCCTTTTTTTTCAAGCGCCCATACAAGATTTTTAAACAAATGAACCTGAGCGGGATGACCAATATTAAAAAGCACTTTCATTTCCTCACCCCCAACAAAACCTTTTTTGCTAAATTTACTCCCAAATCCCAACTATAATACAAACTCCATTCAGTAAGCGTTGAGGCCCATCTTTCAGGATGAATTAGAATATAAAAATTGGGAAGTTTCTTTTCCCGGATTAATTCAATCAGTTCGTCGGTATCTTTTATGCCAACAAGCCCGGAACTTCCAGGAAGGAAATCTCTGATATTGTTTTTGGAATTCCAGGAGCGGCCTGTGTCTGAGAAATAATTGAGCTTTCCTTCCACAGAGAGATAAGCTTCCCCAATAATTCCAAAAGTTTCAAAACTATGCTTTTTCCAGAGATCCCGGTTATCATACTTGGAAAGCGGACTTCCATGCATACAGATGGTTTTTACTTCACAGATATTTCGAAATTCCTTCAGGTTTTGCTTAAATAAAGCCAGCGCCAAATCGTAATCTCCTCCGCTATCACTCAAAACCTCATAGTGATAGCCGATCTCATGCCCATAAGCTGCAATTTCTTGAAGGATTTCAGGAACAAAAACATTATTTCTAGCCCTGAAATAATATGTGGCTTTTACTCCGAGTTCAGATTCAATAAGGGAAGTATTCAGGGAATTTTTAGGCATCCTATCCACATCATGACGGATTAATGCAAACCTTTCAGGAAGCTGCTCCAAACACAGATATTCAGCCATTGTAAGCGTACTGTAGTTTTCTGCTAAAGCTTCCAAAAGCTGCCTGAACTTGTAAAGGGTAAAGTCAAGATCAGCAAAATTAAACATTAAGCCCCCAAATCTTGTGAAAAAGCACAGTTTTCCTTTCTTGAACATGAAAGGAAAAAGAATATTTTCGGAAAAATCAGCTCAGACTAATCAGTTCAGGCTAACCAGCAAAAGCTAATCTGTCCTTTTTAAGACAAGAGAATCCCCAAATTCCCTGATAGCTGTGTCAAAGAATATAACTCAATTATATTAAGATTATAAGAAATTGAGTTATATAAACATTAGGATATAAAAAATAAACAAATGCCTGCTAAAAAAAGAGGGGTCCAAAAGGGCAGCGAAACCCCAGCGGTTTTCAAAAAAGCGCTGCAATTTTGAACACAAAAATTGCGCCGAAGGACAAAACCAGCGGAACAATCCCCATTTTTAAAGAACTTTCAAGAGATTTTCCCCAAAATTTCGATCCCGAAAAGATACCCTTAAAAGAAAGAAGGGAAATCAATGCAATTAGAATAATGGGACCGTATTCTGGGAGGCCTGGTGCAGCCTGCATAGAAAGTGCTGAAGAGATTGCACTTGACGAAATAATACTAATTAACCTGCTACTTCCCCCCACGCAAGTGTATTTTTTTCGTTTTTATGTAAAATTGCGCATAATAATATAAATAGATACCCCAAAACCCTAAAAAGCAAAAATATACAAGAGAAGAGGAGACCTCAAAAACAAAAAGCCAGCTTCTTTTCCTAGAAAAGCCCCTCGGGAAAATACTCTCTCAAAATATTGCTTGAGCCAAAGGAAATAAAAGATAAAATACATAAATTTATTGCGGTTTAGAGAAATTGTTTTTTGTTAGGATTAAATAAAACCCGAAAAGGGGAAAAAGACCTTGAAAACAGGAAATCAAAAAGGTCTTTAGGGGGGATTTTTTTGAGCTTTAGAAGCTTCACAGCCAAGAGGCAGGAAACTGCAAAAGTGCTGATTTTCCTGCTTTTAGTGTTTGCGCTAAACAGCTTGATGGCAGCTCCAGCAGCCGCTAAAGTCACGGAATGGGAAGTTTCTCCAGAAAACCCGGTAGTTGGAGATACCATATGGATAAGAGGAGAAGCCGACCCTGACGAAGAAATAGAAGTTCTAGTTTCCTTTGAAAAAGAAGCAGAGGTTTTGAAAGGAAAGTATGAGTACCACCTAAAGGATGTAGTAATTCCCGGAGGATTCAAAAACCGCTTTATAGTAGAGGCAAAAGGAGCGGAGAACCTAAATGTAAGGGTAAAGATTCTTCTCTGGGTTGCAAAAAGCGCGGAGGCAAAAGGGGCTACTGCTACTGTTTCTCAATCCAGTGTCCCTCCGGGCACTTATCCTATCAAAATCGATGGGAAAGCAAAAGCCTCAAGTGTGGATCTGAAAATTACGGCCCTTCAAACGATTAAAGCTGATTCGGAGGGAAAATTAAGCTACAGCTATAAAACAAATGCCGTTCCTCCGGGAAAATTTGAAATAAAGCTCGGAGGAATCACAAAAGAAATAACCCTGGATGCCAAAGAAAAAGTCGTTCCTTTGGCGATGCTTCTAGAAGAGCCTCCTGAAGCCCTAGAAGAAAAACTTTCTGCAGAAGGAGAATCAAATAAGGGAGAGGAGAAGCTTCCCTCCCCAGAAGGGATAAGTCGAAAAGAAGAGCTCTTTAAAAATAAAATAGAGCAAAAAAACCTAATGGAAACTGAAAATACAAACCCTGTGGAAGCCGAAGGAAAAGAAGATAAAAAAGAAAAAATCTATTATACCTTGGGAGGAATTGCCTCGGCTTTGATCCTCCTCTTTGCATATTCAAAGCTTGAAAAAAATAAAACCCAAGAAAAGGGAAAATAAAAGCCTCTTCTTTTTAATGGATGCCAAAACTCAGGATAAAGCAAATTATATAAACTGGAGGACATATAAAAGAAAAATAAATTAAACAAATATATATTGTAAAAGATTATATACCGCAAAAACCGACTACTAGGTATATAAAAAGGAGGGGGTTATTAAAATTCCATAGGAGGTATGGAAGGAAAATTCCGGGCTATCCGGAAAATTCACATTCATGGGGGTTATTGATTGAAGAAAAGGTCAGGGATATTGTTAATAATACTCTTGGTCCTGTTGTCCACAATCTCCTTAAGATCAGCAGCTTGCCCAGAGGATTATATTGCAACTGTAGAAGATAAAAATGGAGATGATATTTATTTTGCAGACCACACCGAGAGTGCAGAAGAGGGGAATTGGATAATCCTTGAAGGCGGAAAAGCAATCCGGATTCCGGAGCCTTTAAGCTTCACATATAAGGGAGTAAACCAAGCAGAATACGCAAATTTAAGCCTTAAGTTAGAGGTTGACGCAAATACGGATTACAAACTTGCATATCCTTTCTCCACTCATTCGTTCTATACGCTAGATGAGAATGTGACAATTGACTTTAAGGGCTCAGAAGGGCTTGCAAATGAAAAAGTCAAGCTATACCTTG
>JAQUFK010000176.1 GCA_028684695.1 Methanosarcinaceae archaeon
TGCTGCGTTTCTTGTTGGAGCAAGCTTGAGAATGTCGACATTGCTCTCAAGAAGTTTTCCTCTGTCATCGTAGATGTCTACTGTGTCAGACACTTTAATTTCCTCCTTAATTCATTTTAAAAATCAAATGTATGGGACTGGTCACATAACTTCAGTCAGTGCACACAAGCACTCCGACAGATCAAGTACCGCGTCGTTTTTAGTGTCCACTTTCCCAATGCAATCTCATTCGCTTGTAAGGTACTTAAATCTTTTGTGTTTTCTAACTAATATTTAGTTACATTTTTTTAGAATTGTACGCCTTCAGGAGAATTTTATACGAGGATTAATATATAAAAAAACAGCATCTAACGCCTTCATATAATTTGACATTCTTTAAAATCCTAAATTAAAACCCAGATTATATTGTATATATATTTATTAAGTATTGGGCAATCTCATATCTTTTTTTTGTAATGTACTCGATCCCTATAAACTAATACCAAAAAGATTTAGTAACATTTAAGGAATATAAAGCCCATTATATGGAAATTATTATTGATGTAGGTGGAAACCCGGGAATCGATTGTCGGGGCTTTTGTAAATATTGCTATTTTAAAAAAGTAACGGAGATCCCCCCTTTAGGCTGTAAATATTGTCTGCCTTTTAAAAAAGGGTGTGACTACTGTACCCGAAGCGTAAAAGAGGCTTATTCAGGCTTCAAATCTTTACAGCTGGTCCTTGAAGAGACCTCTCAGAAACTCTGTTTTGCAAAGGGGCCGGTAAAAAAGTTCACAATCAGTGGAGGAGGAGACGTGAGCTGCTATCCGGAACTAAAAAACCTTGTGGCCTTTCTTTCTCAGTTTGAAACGCCTATTCATCTGGGATATACAAGTGGTAAAGGGTTTAGCAAAGCCGATGACGCTCTTTTTTATCTCGATAAAGGAGTTACGGAAGTCAGCTTTACCGTTTTTGCAACGGATCCGGCGCTTCGGGCCGAATATATGAAGGATCCCGAACCCGAAGCCTCCCTTCAGGTTCTAAAAGATTTCTGTGCCCAGGCCGAGGTTTATGGGGCAATCGTACTCATTCCGGGAGTCAATGATGGGAGTGTTCTTGAAAAGACTTTGAAGGATCTGGAAAATATGGGAGCTCGAGGAGCTATTCTCATGCGTTTTGCCAATAAAAGGGAAAATGGACTTATCCTTAATAATGCCCCGATCATAAAAGGCATAACTTCCCATACTGTATCCGAATTTACAGAAATTGTAAGAAAGGCTGCAGCAGTTCATCCTGCGCTTCGCATAACCGGAACTCCTCTTGAAGATCCTCTTATAGGCTCGCCTTTTGCAATAAGAAACGAGCCTGAAGCTCTTGCAAGTCTGCCTCCTTTGACAAAAGAAGCAACCCTTCTTACGGGAAGCGTTGCAGCTCCAAGACTTCGAAAAATATTTGAGGCGCTCGGAGGGAGCGTAAATGTGGTTGCTTTACCAAAAGATATTGGCTGTTTGATCACAATTGAGGACTTCCAGACTCTGGATCTTTCGGAAGTAAAGGAAACTGTTTTTGTTCCGGGGCGAGCTTTTGTCCATGCTCGTGAACTAAAAGAGGCCTTGAATAAAGATGGAGTCGACCGCTTGGTAAGACGAGGTCCTGATTGTCTTTCCGTTGACGGGGAAATGTCTATAGGCCTGACAAAAGAAGAAGTATTGGCTCTTGAGCTTGAAAATTTCAGGGAACTTTTCGGCCAGATCAATGCCCTTGGGCTCCCTATAAAGAAATAAGAAGAGGAATAAAGCCTCAGGGATTTTTCCTCTGCCTTTTCTAAAAGGCCTGCAGAAAGCTTTTACACAAAGGAATTAATCTCTCAAAGCGAGATGTTCAGATCATTTAAGAGATCTGAATAAATAAAAAACGTGTTATAAAAGGGTCGCGAAAAAAATTCAGGACATGAAATCTGCAAGTCCCATCTGTTTTACCTTATGGTTTTCAAAAAGGGATTTGATATCGCGATCCAGAAGTTCGATTCTTTGCTGGGTATAGCTTGAGACTTCGTATTTTATGGCTACCTTTTTTGAGACTTCCAGATATTTTCGGACCGCCCCTTCGTGCACGGTCAAAATAACGTTTCCCCCGCATTTTGGGCAGGCTCCGGTAAGGGGAGGACGCCTGAATTTTGCTCCGCATTTCACACAGCGAACTTTCTGTTTTGAAAAAGCTCGGAGGTTTCCCATAAGATCAGGCAAAAAATGAGATTTAAGCACTCTTTCCGCAACATCTGGGGCGTCTACGGCTCGGATTTTATTGGCCAGAGAAAGCTGAGCCTCCATTTTTTCAATCATACTTCCAAGAGTCGTATAAGATGATTTTAAGGGGCCTGCGGAGATATCCGAGGTATCATGGGTAAACATAAAATGGTCGTACTGGTCCGGAGTTCCAAGTCTGCCGCTTACAAGATCCATCAGGGCTTCAATTTCAGTCGGATTTTTAATCTCTTCTGTAGCTTTATAAAACTCCAAAGGATAGCGGGCATTGACATCGATATTATGAGCTTCTTTATCGACTTGCTTTGGATCGATCCGGGTCGTAAGAACAAGAGGTGCATCCATTTTCCCTCCTCTTTTATCAGGCAGATAAAAGCGAGAAAAGTTTAGAATCCCGTCCATCAGAAGCATAAGACAGTCTTCATCCCCATCGCAGTTTCGCCTTTTTGAGGCGTGAAAAAAGGGATGAGCATAGCCTACCGCCGAGCGTGTAAATCCTATGATTCGGCCAAGCACCCCTGCTGAGGTGTGAGGCGCAAGTCCCATTACAAGTGTTCCTACAAGGTCTTCTATTTTTTCGGCTCTGTAATAAGGTTCAACTTTATAATATTTGACCAATAGGTCATCAACGTATTGGGCCACTCGAAGCATGTATTCTGCCCCATCATAGGAAATCAGGACATCTTGAACCTTCAAACAGACTATCTGATCCCCTCTTTTAAGGGGTTTTCCCTGAATATCTTCTTTATACCCAAGTTCTCGGAGTTTCTCAGCCGAAATTCCTATCTCTTCCGCTTTTATATGTGTAAGTGGAATATCTGACATATCGTAGCGGATCGTTCCGTCCTTGAAGGTAAAAACCTTATGTTTTGCCCTGAGAATTCCTTTTTCCAGAGGTTCAGGGGTCATCTGTCCATTCATAAGCCGCTTTACCCCTTTTATCATGTCCAGCTTTTCTCTTTCCCCTAAATTTTCAAAGGCTTTTTTATATATCGAGTGAAAATCCAGTTTCACTTTTTCAACAGAAGTGGGTTTTCGCCCGCATCTAGGACAGACTTCTTCTTTGACCTCGATTTTACAGCGGGGGCAAAAATAGCTAGGGAGCGTATACTCTCCGCAATCACAGCGCCAAAAATAAGCCTTTTTTCCGCAGGCCGGACAAAAGCGTCTTCCAAGCTCAACTTCAATTTCTCCGATTTTGTCATTCATAGAAGCCATATAATCGGCGGAAGCTACCAGATTTCGAGTGTTTCCTCCGGTGTTTGCTATGGGAAAAAGCGCCTGGGCTGCAGGAGACATTTTTCGCAGGTTTGATTTTTCTGGCCGACCCATCCGGGCTCCTATCCTTGAAGGCGCTCTTGGGTAAACTTTAAATCCGCTCAAAAGGTTTACGGCTTTAAGTACAGCTTTGGTTTCAGGTAGAGGAGCTAGAATTAAGGAATTATCCGAAGTTTTGGAAGCTAGGGAAAAGCCAAGACAGAGCAGGAATGGAGCTGCATCTTTTATAAGAATTTGGCTTTCTTGGACGCGGTGCAGTACGAGCAGTTTTTCAAGCAGCGCTTTTATTCCTTCGGCTTTTGCAACTTTTAGGGGAAGTTCTAGAATATCTTCTTTTCTCGAATA
>JAQUFK010000177.1 GCA_028684695.1 Methanosarcinaceae archaeon
TCTGGGCCAGATGCATCTCAAGCTCTGGAGAATCATCAAAATAGTCTTCAATTGCCCTTTTTCCTCTTCCTGTAACAATGATTAGATCTTCAATTCCTGAGGCTATGGCTTCTTCAACCACATATTGGATTACAGGCTTATCGATGATAGGAAGCATTTCCTTTGGCATGGATTTAGTTGCGGGCAAAAACCGAGTCCCAAGCCCTGCGGCCGGGATGACTGCTTTTTTTACACTCAATGATAAACACTCCGGAAATTTAAAATAAGATAGTTATGGGCTAATAAATAGTTTCACCTTTTTAAGGCTGAATAAGCTCTGCAAAAAGGGCTTTAAATTCCTGGGGTTTTTTCAAAAACCTGAGTTTTTCAAGCTCCTTTACAAGCTCATAGATATTTTCTCCTTTAGAAAGCCCAAGCTTGGAAGGGTTTGTAGGGGAAAGCCGCCGGATTTTTGGAGTTTCCGAATAATTGGAATTTTTAACAAAGCCTGCTTCAAGTAGGTAATAGGCCCCCCCTTTAAATCGCCTTATGGGTTCGTATAGGGAGGAAAACTCGGTACTTACCCAGTTGGCCATTTTAAGGATTTTTTGGGATGCGTTGATTGAAATATGGCCGTAGTCTGGAGGGATAAGCACGATATCTCCTTTTTTAGCTTCGATGACCAATACATCGAGGAGCTTTTCTTTGTCCGCTTTCTGTAAAAGATACGTGGCTTTTCCTTCCAGAACTTGATAAAGCTCTGGATATGAAACCTCAGCTCCCGTAGCTTTTGGGTGGTAATGCCCTTTGGTTTTTACAAACTCTTTTCCAAGCTTTGCAGGGGGAATTATTGTTATATCATAGCGGAGCCTGGCAGCTTGCATAAGTTTAAGGTCGGAAGCAGTCTTTGCAAGTTCCCTATACATATAATAGAGTTTGCAATCCTTTGCTGAGCAGAGCCATTCCGAATCATAAATAACCTCTTGCATGTCAACAAGTTTTCTTATGTCCGGAATCCGGCTCATTTCCCCGAATTGTAAAGCATGTTCCATTTTTACCCTCGTTATCCAGCCTGCTTGTTGCAGGATCTTCTTCTAATAAGTTCTTTAAGTTTCAATATAGTGCTTTGGTTTTCTTTTTCACAAATTTCGGCAAACTTTTTAAGTGCCTTAAACTATGTATAAAAGAGAATATCGATATTCTTATAAAGATTCTTGGATGAGCCCTCAAAATCTATGCGAATTTCTAATAGCTTAAATAGGGATTTTTCCAATTTTTTAGAAAAGGACTTGGATTCTATATGGATAAAGACACAGAGAAAATCCTTCTAACAGGAGGAGCCGGTTTTATAGGCAGCCACCTGCTAGATCGCCTTAGGGATAAAGGATATGAGGTCACGGTTTTTGACAATTTAAGTTCCGGAAAACTTGAGTTTCTTGAGCCCTCTCTTAAAAACCCTGGGTTTAAATTGATTGAAGGAGATTTGCTTGATACAAAAGCTATAAATAAAGCCTGTAAGGGGGTAGACTTTGTCTTTCATGTGGCTGCAAATCCTGATGTCAAGCTTGGAGCTTCGGATACTAGCGTTCACTTTGAGCAAAACATCCTTGCAACCTACAACCTGCTTGAAGCCCTGCGCCTAAACGGGATTAAAAAGCTTGCCTTTACTTCGACTTCCACAGTCTACGGGGATGCTAAAGTCATACCAACTCCGGAAAGTTATGGACCTCTTATTCCAATCTCTCTTTATGGAGCCTCAAAACTGGCTTGTGAGGCTCTGATTACTTCTTATTCCCATACCTTTGATCTGCAAGCTTGGATTTTCCGCTTTGCAAATATCGTGGGAGCCCGGAGCACTCACGGAATCATATTTGATTTTATCCAAAAGCTTCGAAAAAACCCTAAAAAACTTGAAATCCTCGGAGACGGAAAACAGGAAAAATCTTATCTGCATGTCTCCGAATGCGTAGCTTCGATTCTTTTTGCAATAGAAAAGAGCAATGGAGCCGTAAATATTTTTAATATCGGCTCTGAGGATACTATTAGTGCAAGCGAGATTGGAAAAATTGTTGTAGAGGAAATGGGACTTTCCGATGTAAAATTTACCTATACAGGCGGAAGTCGAGGCTGGAAAGGGGATGTCCCTAAAATGAGGCTTGGGCTTGAAAAATTAAAGCAAATTGGCTGGAAGCCTGAATATACTTCTGAGAGAAGTATAAGGGAGACTGTAAATTCTTTATTAAAAAATAATTAATATTTTTAAGGGCTTTCTTTAGTTATATATTTTATATTTTTGGAGAAGGCAAAAATATTTAAATGTATTTCATAAACATCTACTAAAAAAGAATTAAAACTGAGGCTGAAAACATAAAATCCATTATCCTTGCAGGGGGATCTGGGACAAGACTCTGGCCTTTGAGTCGCGAACAGTATCCCAAACAATTTTTAAAATTAGGATTACATTCTCTTTTCCAAGAAACCGTTTTGCGCTGCTTGAATCTTTCAAAAATTTCTGAAATATTTGTGGTGACTAATGAAGCTCAGAAGTTTTTCGTCCTTGGCCAGATCAGGGAACTTGGCTATAAACTTTCTGACGCAAATGTTTTGGTAGAACCCGAAAGCAAAAATACCCTTCCTGCGATCGTTTATGGAATGCAGGAGATCAAAAAAAGGTTTGGAAAATCGGTTGTGGGGATTTACTCCTCAGATCACGTCCTTGATCCCGCGGCTATGCAGACGATAGCTGCAGCTGAAGCTTTGACCTTCAAATATTTGGTGACTTTTGGTGTCTCTCCAACACAGCCCCACACTGGGTATGGCTATATCAAACCTGCGGAACCCTTAGACTGTGGTTTCCGGGTAAAAGAATTCCGGGAAAAACCGGATCTTGATTCTGCAAAAGCTTACATAAAAGAAGGCTGCCTATGGAATAGTGGGATGTTCCTTTTTGATACCGACCTTTTTTTCTCTGAATTAAAGGTTCACGCTTCTGAGACTTTCGAGGCTTTTTTTGGTGCCAAGTCCCAAAAAAGCTCGGGTAATTCTCATATTTCTGAAATATACGCAAAACTTCCTAATCTTTCCATAGATTATGGTATTATGGAAAAATCAGATAAAGTCGCGGTTGTAAAGCTTGAAAATGACTGGAACGACTTGGGTAACTTTTCGGCTCTCTATGCTGAACTCGAAAAAGATGAGTCTGGAAACTGCATAAATGCCTGTGATTCCGTTCTCCTTCGATCTTCTAAAAACTTTGTATATTCACGGCCTGAAAAAGTGGTCTCTTTGATCGACATTAATGACTTGGTAGTGGTAGACACAAGAGATGCTCTTCTGGTTTGTCCCAAGAAGAGTAGTCAGAAAGTAAAAGAAGTGGTCTCCGAACTCAAAGCAAGAAATGATGAAAGAGCTAGGATCGGACAGACTGTTTACCGCCCTTGGGGCTGGTATAAGGTCCTTGAAAAATCCGAACGGCACAACATCAAAAAGATAACGGTCCTTCCTGAACAGAGCTTGAGTTTGCAGCTTCATTTCCATAGAAGCGAACACTGGGTTGTTGTGAGAGGGATGGCCTGCGTGCAAGTAAATGAAGAGAAGGGCTTTATAAGGTCTGGAGAAAGCACTTTTATTCGGGCTGGAGAAAAGCACAGGCTCTCAAATCCAGGAAAAATTCCTCTTGAGATAATTGAAGTCCAGCTTGGGGAACTGGTTGATGAGGCTGATATTCTCAGGTTTGAGGACGAATATGGAAGAGAGTAAGTAGCCTCTCTTCAAATTCTTTCTTCATTTGCAACAATTAAGATTTTCTTTTTCTGATAAGGCTCAGCAGGAGAGGAATAG
>JAQUFK010000178.1 GCA_028684695.1 Methanosarcinaceae archaeon
ATTTTTTATTTATTTATTTATTTATTTATTTATTTATTTATTTATTTATTTTTTGTTATTAATATATGCTAAAAAAATCAGATAATATCCAATCCCCCCTCAGAAGAAATCTTTATATCCTTTCTTTTTTTCTTTTATTAACTATGATGTTGCATGTTCCCCGCATTCTGCTTCCAAAAGCCTCTTGGGAAAAATGGGCTGTAATCGCTTGTGATCAGCATACCCAAGATCCTACTTACTGGAAAAGAGTTGAGGAATTTGTGGGAGATACCCCTTCTGCTCTGAATTTTATTTATCCTGAAATCTATCTGCCGCTTGAGGAAAAAAGGATACAGAAAATTCATGAAGCAATGGCTCATTCCGGAGCTTGGCTCAAAGATCACGGACCTTGTTTAATCCTAGTGAAACGGAGGGTTTTAGGAAGAGAAAGAACCGGGCTGATCGTAGCAATTGATCTTGAAGAATATGCCTATGAGGGCTCGGATTCCAAAATCCGGCCTACTGAAAGAACAATTAAGGAAAGGCTTCCCACAAGAGTAAAAATAAGAAAAGCTGCGGAAATCGAGCTTAGCCACGTATTGGTACTCTATGATGATCCTGCTTTTCGGGTTCTTCCGAAAAAGCTGATGAATGTAGAACATGCGGAAAATCCGCTTAAGCAAAAGATCGAACAGGTTTATGATTTTGAGCTTATGGAAAAGGGGGGGCATATTACAGGGTATAAAATTCAGGATGAAAAAACTATTGCGGAAATTAAAGAGAAAATTGAAGCGCTTGGAAATCTGCTCGTGGGCGATGGAAACCACAGCCTTGCAGCTGCAAAAAACTTCTGGGAATCGCTTAAAGGAAGCGTTTCCTCTGATCATCCAGCTCGATATGCTCTAGTTGAACTTGTAAATATTCATGATCCCGGACTCGTTTTTGAGCCGATTCACAGAGTTGTAAAAGGCGTTGAGCCCAAAGAATTACTTAAAAAATTCAATGTAAAACTAAAAGAAGATTTTTGGGATCAAGCAGTTACAGGCCAAACTGTTACATTCATAACAAAAAATAGGCGAGGAAGCCTTAGCTTTGAGAGAGTTAAAACTAAGGAGCCAAAACTGGAAGTCGAAAGCCTTGATGCGGTTCTTGAAAATTATACGGTTGAATATGAACATGACGCCGAAATGGTTGAAAAAATCGGAAAAAAAGAAGGAAATATTGGTTTTTTTCTACCCCCTTTAAAAAAGAGGGATTTTTTTGCTCTTATCCAAAAGAAAGGAGTCCTTCCTAAAAAGAGTTTTTCACTTGGAGAAGAAAAGGAAAAAAGGTATTATCTTGAAGCTCGAAAACTTGTTCGCTGAAGCCTTTTTACAGGTATTAGAATCGAAATTTCAATTCTGGATTTAAGACTTTGGATTCAATAATGTTTATATGGGGGAAAGGAATTACTCTACTGAATAATTTTTCAAATTTTTCCCCCTCAAAAATAAAGTATTTGAGCCGATCATGACACGTTGAGGCATGGCATGGGCAAAAACAAATAAATGAAAAAAATATAGAAAACGGGAAGCTTTCCCGTGTATTATAAAATTTCCGTGTATTATAAAATTTAAAAGAAGGTCCTTTATAATGAAGTACTGGTAGCCGAAAATTGAAACGATGGGTCAGGCCGAACTAAGAGAACTGCAGCTCAAACGGCTTAAAAAAAGCGTTAAGACCGTCTATGAGAACGTTCCTTTCTACAGGCAGAAATTCAAAGAAGCCGGAGTTATCCCTGAGGATATAAAAACCCTGGAAGATGTAAGGAAACTTCCTTATACTCGAAAAAGTGATCTCAGAGACAACTATCCTTTCGGGCTGTTTGCTGCCAACACGGAGGATATTGTCCGAATCCATGCCTCCTCGGGAACAAGCGGAAAACCTACGGTTGTAGGATATACTGCAGGAGACATTAATACCTGGTCGGATTTAATTGCCCGGAATCTGACTATGATCGGGCTTGGAAAAGGAGATGTTTTTCAAAATTCCGTAAATTATGGGCTTTTTACAGGAGGCCTTGGTTTTCATTACGGAGCTGAAAAAATCGGAGCCATGACCGTTCCCGCAGGCACCGGAAACACTCCTCGGCAGCTTGAAATGATGATTGATTTTGGGGTTACAGCAATTCACTGCACTCCTTCGTATGCTCTCTACTTGGCCGAAACTGCGGAAGAGCTGGATTTGGTAGACAAACTGGCTTTAAAGGTAGCTTGTTTTGGAGCCGAGCCTTGGTCGGAAAACACAAGAAAACAACTTGAAAAGAGGCTTGGAATCAAAGCTTATGATTCCTATGGGCTTTCGGAAATGTTTGGTCCTGGAATCGCTTTTGAATGTCCCGAACAGGATGGATTGCATATCTGGAGTGATAACTTTTTGGTAGAGGTCCTTGATCCAAAGACTGGCGAGCCTGTGGCTGAAGGGGAAAAGGGCGAATTAGTACTGACTTCGCTTTCAAAGGAAGGTTTTATTAATATCCGCTACCGCACAGGGGATATAACTCGCCTCTTAGAATCCGAATGCGCTTGTGGAAGGACAATGCCTAGGATTTCTAGACTTCTTGGGCGAGCTGATGATATGTTGATTGTTCGTGGAATCAATGTTTTTCCTTCTCAGATTCAAAACGTTATCTCAAAAATCCCTCAGATAAGTGATCATTTTCAGCTTGTTCTTGATCGAAATAAGCATCTGCTTGATGAATTGACTGTGGAAGTCGAGCTTGAGGAAAAAGCCTTTACAGGGGAACTTCAAGATCTTAAAGCTGTTCAAGAGTATGTCCAGCGCGAACTAAAAGCTGTGCTCAATATAAGAACAAATGTGGAGTTGCTTGAAAAGGGGAGCATTCCCAGAACAGGGGGAAAAGCAAAGAGAATTATTGATAGAAGAGAAAGACTCTGAACCTTGGATAAAGATAGGATCAATAGCCCTCATTCATTCGTAATTTCGAGCTCTAATCTGCAAATTTCGGAATGCCAATTTTATTAATTGAGGGCTATTAATTACATTTTTAATTTATATTTACTGTGTATATCGTTTCCTCTAACAAATTGAACATTGTGTTCATTTGCAATCTCTTTCCATTTTTTCTTAGGGACCTCATATTTTTTGTTAATTTCAAGTAGTATATCCTTTTTATTCATCAAGGTAAAAATAGTTTTTAATTCCTTTTCTGGCAATTCCAAGCCTTCTTTTTTCAAGAAAGCTCCTGGATGAGCCCAGGTACATACGTACTTGTTTTTTAGTACCTGCTTTAAAGAATCCAGATAAATATCAAGGCTTTTTGGAAAAGCATGAAAAGCAAATATTGGATACTCAACTTCCTTTAAAATATCCGGATTCACATCCAGTTCTCCATTTGGTAAAACTTTAGCTTCGCAGCCTGATAAAAGAATTAGCTCATACTCTTCTTTTGCTCTATCGATATCGTTTAGAAAGCTGCTGAAATCATATTTTAGGTCTTTTCTTACATGTTCAGTAAATGCAATTAGGGGAATTCCAATATTTTGCGCCTTTTTGCACAACTCATCTACAGAATTTCTTCCATCTGTATAATTTGTATGGACATGCCATTCCCCTTTCATTAAATATTCTTCATATTTTTTCCAGACTTTCACAGGGATCCAACACTCTCATTTTTTTGAATTCCAACTCCTCCCAAGTGTAAAAAAACTGATTTAAATGCATTAATAGTTTTTATTGTCTTAGTATCTTATGATAACTCTTGTACATAAAGCTCTCGAGCTCTCTACAAAAATAATAATAAGTATTCTATCAATTGGATATTGGATCTT
>JAQUFK010000179.1 GCA_028684695.1 Methanosarcinaceae archaeon
AGAGGAGGATCTTTGCGTTTTCAACAAGCTCAGGCATACTTGGATGAACACGTTCCTTGTCAAGGATTACCCCTTCGACAATCTCGGAATCCTGAATGCTGCCTCCTGCTCTTTTCTCGATCTTAACGTCCCCGATATCGGCTGTGATTTCCCCTTCATTTTCTTCTACAACCGCCCTGACAGCTTTTACGGCCAGAGCTGAGAGCTGATCTTTGTTAGCCTCAGCGCCTTTGCCTGTAATAGCAGTTGCGGCCAGTTTTTCAAGAGTCTCGCTGTCCTCGGGGGAAACATCGATTGTGATGCTGTTTACAATCTCTTCAGCCTGCTTTGCTCCGAGCCTATATCCTGCGGCAATAAGGGTTGGGTGAACTCCGCTCTCCAATAGTTCCTCGGCCTTTGTCAGAAGTTCTCCAGCAAGCACGGCTGCGGTAGTTGTTCCATCTCCTACTTCCGAGTCCTGTGTCTTGGAAACTTCCACGATCATTTTGGCGCCAGGATGCTCGATATCCATTTCCTTAAGGATGGTTGCCCCATCGTTTGTGATTACAACATCGCCCATGCCGTCTACGAGCATTTTATCCATACCCCTAGGCCCAAGAGTAGTTCGGACCGCTTCCGCAACGGCTTTTGCGGCCATGATATTGCTGTTCTGGGCATCGGAACCATGGGTTCTTTTACTTCCTTCCTTTAAAATAAATATTGGTTGTGCTGCCAAGCTTCAGTCTCCTTTCTGTGATCTGAATTTATAGGATTTATTTATTAGATTGAAAAAGGCCACGCTCTTTTTTAGCGTGTAATTTTACCTATTCTTAATGCAAGCACTTCTATATAAGTATTCTTCTGAGTGAAAAACCTTAATAATTGAAAAAAAGGGCTTACCGTATTCATTAATGGATTTTAATGCTTCCTTTTCGGAATAGGCTTTTTTTCAAAAAAGGAGCTTTGAGCCTAGAGCTTGAGAGAATTCTTTTTGCAGAAAAAAAGGAAAAATTAAAACCTGAGGGCAGCTTTCGGACAGGCTTCAAGACAGCGCCCACATTTAAGGCAATCTGGCAGAGGCTCTCCTTTGTGGACTTCAAGCTGCAAGGGGCAGACTTTATCGCATTTTTTACACTGGATACATTTTTCCCTGTCAAGCTGCAAGGGGTACTTTTTACCTCCAAGAAGGCGCTGGGCTGTGCCCATTGGGCAGAAAGTACACCAGGCTCTGGGCCTAAAATAACTTCCAAGAAAGACTGCAATCGCCGTGGTTATAAGACACATGCTGACCAGAATCAGACCAATTTTATCAAATGTGTTAAGCTTGCCTATAACGCTTAGAAGCCTGTAAGTCATAAAGCCCATAAGCAGCAGGAAAAGGGGAATTCGAAGCCAGAAACTCCTGAAAACTTTGGGTATTTTTTCCTTTTTTGAAAGTTTTCCTATCCAGAAGTCCATAAGGCTTCCTCGGGGACAGAGGTTTCCGCAAAACCAGCGTCCTCTAAAGGGACTGATTAGGAAAATTGCCGCAAAAATAAGTAGCATGAAGTATCCAAGAGCAGGAAACCACAAGCCTCCGATCGATACAATAAGAACAAGAATTCCAAGATAGGGAGTTATTTTAAGCAAAGAGATCCCCTCCAAGTCTATTGCTCCGACGCCTTATCCAGCTTTGCGACCCGGAATCGAAGCAGTACTTTTTATTAATCACAGTACTGATGTATATTTTCCGTCATATATATACACTCTCAAGTACGGAAATTAATCTCGGAAAAGCAGAAGTACTTGAAAATTAATAAGAGTTTTAAATTTAGAAAGAGCGCTCTTCCCTTGCTTTAGGGTATGAACCAGGAAGCCCCTGAGGCCTTACTCGGGGTGAGTTCACATTAACCATATTAAACATATCCCAAAAATAAATAATCCATTAACCCAAATTTCCACAAATAGCTACAAAAATGGCACTGATTTCAATAATTCCCCTATCTTTATAGAACGATTTTTGTAACCTGTAAGGAAATTCTATGGATGTGTATCTATGGAATATCGGAGTCCAACTACTTTATACGTTCTGTAAATAATGTGGATATATTTGTGATATAACATAAAAAGTACAAATAATAAAAACAGAGAATAAGGATAAAGAAGAGGAAATTAGAAAGAAAAAAATGCATTTGGAATAGAACCATCACGGGCTTTAATTCCAATCTCAAATTATAGAGACAGCCATGAAAAATCTAAGCTAATATTCTTTTTTATAAACTTCAGATAATTATAAATGAGGGCTATACACGAAAAAAGATTTAGATGTTTCTGCTCTCAGACTTTCCAAAACAAAAACAATTTTATCTATTAATGAAGGTTACTAGGTTTCATGGCACAAACAGAACTTAGTATTAAAAAAAGCCTGAAAGAGGCCGGAGCCGAGGCTTACCTGATGATAGGAGATCTGCATTCTGCAGATATCTTTTATGCAACCCATTTTTTGGCCTCAGACGCTTTTGCTTATCTTCAGACCCTCTCCGGAAAAGAGACGCTTTTTATCTCAGAAATGGAAAAGGGAAGAGCTGAACTTGAATCAAGGGTTTCCGATATAAAAACCCTAAAAGATTTCGGTTATCGGGAAAAAATAAAGGAAAAAAAAGATGCTGCTCTTGCTTATGCGGATTGCCTTTCGGAGCTACTTGGAGAAGCTAGAATAAAAAAGCTTGCAGTCCCCTATGATTTTCCTGTATATTATGCTAATATCCTGACCAAAGCAGGTTTTTCTGTGCTGCCCATAAAAAATCCGTTTCGAGAATTGCGAAAAGTGAAAGGGGAAAAAGAAATCGAAGCCATCCTGGAAGCTCAGCAAGCTGGAGAAGCTGCAATGCAGGCTGCAACCGCGCTTATAGGCAAGGCTGAAGAAAAAGAGGGATTTCTCTGGCACGAAGGCTCCGAGCTGACCGGCAAAAAGCTACTTTCCCTAATTGATCACACTCTTCTTGACTATGGCTGCGAGGCGGAAGAAACCATAGTCTCTTGTGGCGCTGACAGCTCAAATCCTCACGGAACTACTTTGGGACCGCTCAGGGCAAAAGAGCCCATAATTCTTGATATTTTTCCAAGAAGCAAAAAGAAACGCTACTTTGCGGATATGACTCGCACGGTGCTTTATGGAAAAGCGTCCAAAGAACTCAAAGAAATGTATGCAGCTGTACTCGAAGCTCAGGAAACGGCCCTAAAAATGATAAAGCCCGGAATTAAAGCCTCGGAAATCCATTCTGCAGTCTGCAAAGGGTTTGAAAAGAAAGGATACGATACTTACCAGAGCGGAGCTGAGGTTGGATTTATCCATTCCACAGGGCATGGGGTTGGCCTTGAGATTCACGAACTGCCTGGAATTGGGGAAAACGAAAATAAACTTGAAGCCGGAAACATTATCACAATCGAGCCTGGCCTTTATTATCCTAAAATAGGCGGAATTCGACTGGAAGATATGGTGCTTGTAACAGAAAAGGGATGCGAGAACCTGACAAACCTTGAGAAAAAATTAGAAATTGGAAATAAATAAGCTGGATTTGAAGTGATATTGCAGCCCTTCAGAGCGTTTTTAGAAAAGCTACAACTTCATCCAAATCGCTATCTGTCAGGGCCCATCTGGGCATTGTAAAATCAAGGGCATTTCCGGCAGGATCAAGCCCTTCCCTGATTGCTCTTTTAAGAGTTTCTTCTGTATAGGGAGGGTGCTCTTCTTCTTCTTCTTCTTGCTTGGCTTCAAGCCCCTCTTCCGTTTCTACTTCAAGTTTCTCCATATGGGCTTCCGAACTTAGTACCTCAT
>JAQUFK010000180.1 GCA_028684695.1 Methanosarcinaceae archaeon
GCTTTCCTGCTTTTTTCTTTTTCCCTGGTTTTCCCAGTTTTTTTCCTTTCCGTTTTTTTCGGGTCCTATGGTCATGCTCTATTATCTCTTTTATCTTTTTTTTCTTTTTGTCTCTCTTCGCGTTTTTTTCAATAAAGTCCGCTCATTGCTCTGAACATTTTATAGGAGGCTGCAACCTGTTTGTTTCCGTCGCTGGCTGTGGGCCCCCCGTGTCCGGGATAGAGTTTTTTCACATCAAGTTTCGTGAGTTTTTCTAAAGATCCAAGCATCTTTTCAGGTTTAGAACCTTCAAAATCCGTCCTTCCACTTCCTCCTCCGGCAAAAACACTGTCTCCAGAAAAAAGGCTTTTTGAGCCGGGTTCATAGAGACAAATACTCCCTGCAGTATGTCCCGGAGTGTGAATTACTTCTAGGAATTCTCCGTTTCCAATTGGGATTTTATCTCCTGCTTCATAGCTGAGCGTGGGTTTTATGCTTGGAGCTTTTTCCCCAAAGAGAAAAGCCACACTCAAGCGGTCATCGTTTACAGCCTTAAAGTCGGCTTTATGGATTCCTACCTCAGCTCCGCTTTTTTCCGCAATTTCAGCGGCTCCAGCTGCATGGTCATAGTGGCCATGAGTTAGGATTATAAGTTTTAGTTCTTCGATTTTGATGTATTTTTCCAGTTCTTTAAGGATCAAGTTTCCGTTCATGCCTGAATCTATAAGGATTTTCCTGTTTACGAGATAAACGCTGGAATCGTAAGCTGTAGGGCAAATATACTGAACTTCCACGGGTTTTTCCTCCCATTTTGTAGCTTCTAAAAAATAGTTATCTTTAAAATGCGGCTTTAGATCTTAAAAACCCTGCGTGCGTTTTTGGTTGCCGCATTTGCAATTTCTGAGGCTTCAGTTTCCTTTACTTTTGCAATAACCGGGATTGAGTCTGCAACATAGGCAGGCTCATTTCTTCCTCTGCGTGGAGATAGGTAGGGAGAATCGGTTTCAAGGAGCAGGTTTTCTAGGGGAACTTTGGCTGCAAGTTTCTGGTGATGGTCTGAAAAACAGACAAGGGTTGCAAGGGAGATATAGTAGCCTGAATCTAGAATATCCCTCAAAGTCTCAACCGTTCCGCTATAGCAGTGGTAAACAACTGTCTCAAGGCCCCGGACAAGGGCCAACACCTCGGGTTCGGCTTGCCGCGCATGTACTACAAGGGGCTTTTCAAACTCTTTTGCAAGCTCGATTACCTTTTTAAAGGAAGCTTCTTGCCGGGTTTTTTCTTCTTCGTTTTTGCAGTCCTGATAATCAAGGCCTGCTTCCCCAATAGCTACAGCCTGATCAGCTTTTGTCTCGATTTGGGTAAGTACGGCTTTGATATCTTCCTTGCTCCCTGTCCTTCCAAGCTCCGGGCTTAGGCCAAGACAAGCATGAATAGCTTCGTGTTTTTCTGCAAGCTCCAGACTTATTTGATTCCCTCGTCTAGAGGTTCCGGAGTTTATCATGCCAAAAACTCCAGCTTTTCTGGCTCTTTCCAAGACTTCGTCTCTATCGCGGTTGAATTTGGGAGAATCAAGATGACAGTGAGAATCAATAATTGGGTATGGCATGGGTTTTGTATTTCCTCTCATCTTATTTTATTTTTTATAAATACTGCTCGAGATGAGCAGGGTGAAAAGCTCTTTTTTTGAAGTCTTATTGGAGAGGAAATACAGCTTTTCCCATAGATTTTTATTTCTCTTTTAAGAAAGGGTTTACGAAGGATTTACCCTTCTAGCTCCCCTTCTTGCTTCAGCTTTTGCTTTTTGGTTCCTTCCTTGCTTTATTTTTTATACAACAGGTTCATGGCGTTTACCAGGGCTTCTACAGAGGCCATAACGATATCAGGGTTTGCGGATCTAGCTGTTACAATCCTTCCTTTTTCATCTTCAAGCCCTATAAAGACGTCAGCAAGAGCGTCAGCTCCCCCTGTTATTGCATCGATTCTGAATTCTTGGAGCTTAAAATGATTCTGTTCTCCCAGGATATCCCGTACGGCTTTGAGGGCTGCATCTACTGGGCCAACCCCTGTATTTGCGGCAACTACTTCGCGATCTTCTATTCTTGCCTTAACCACAGCAGTCGGAGTCGTGCGGTTTCCGGTCATAACAGAAACTTCCTTGAGTTTGATCAGTTCTTCTTCGGAACTGGCTTTTCCAAGGACTGCTGAGGCAATGGCATAGAGATCCGCGTCAGCGATCTGCTTGCCTCTATTTGCAATGTCTTTGAGCCTACAAACGATTTCTTCAAGCTGAGAATCCGATGTTTTTATTCCCGCAGATTCAAGAGATTGTTTAACTGCGTGTTTGCCTGTATGCTTTCCAAGAACGATGCGCCGTTTGTGCCCTACCATTTCCGGAGTCATGATGCCTGGCTCAAAAGTTTCGGATTTTTCAAGCACGCCTTGACTGTGAATTCCTGATTCATGGGAAAAAGCGTTTTGCCCGACGATCGGGGTGTTTGGAGGGAGCCTAATTCCGCTATAGTTTTCAATTAGTTTTGAAGTTTCAAGCAGGTATTCGGTCCGGATATTTGATTCGGCTCCATAAATTGCCCTAAGCCCCATAACGGTTTGGGAAAGGTCGGCGTTTCCGGCTCGTTCTCCGATTCCATTTACAGTTACTTGGATCTGAGAGGCTCCGGCTTCAACGGCCATAAGGCTGTTTGCAACTGCAAGTCCAAAGTCATTATGGCAATGTACATCGATTGGGATCCTAATCTCGTTTGTGAGATCCTTTATCAATTCATACATTCCAGAAGGAGACATCACTCCTACAGTGTCAGGCACATTGATGATGTCGCACCCTGCTTCCTGGACTGCCTTAAAGACCTCTATAAGATAGGTAGGCTCGGTTCTTGTGGCATCCATTGCGGAAAACATGCATTTGAGCCCATGGTCTTTGACATAGCTAACGGCCTCTACTGCCATCTGGATTACTTCTTTCCGGCTTTTTCTTATTGTGTGGATCCGTTGTACGTCCGAAGTCGGGACAAAGGTGTGCACAAGTTCTACATTACTTTCAAAACAGGCATCGATATCTTTTTTTAGGACACGGGCAAGCCCGCAAACAACTGAGTCAAGTCCGGCGTCAGATATCGATTTTACGGATTTTTTATCTCCTTCTGAAGAGATTGGGAATCCGGCTTCTATCATATCTACCCCGAGTTTGTCTAGCTGGGAGGCAATTTCCAGTTTCTGCTCAAAGGTGAGCGAGACGCCCGGGGTCTGTTCTCCGTCACGGAGAGTTGTATCAAAAACGCTTATCTTTTTACCTTTTAGAGAATCGATGTAAAAATCGATCCCTTCTTTCTGCTTCAATAGCCATGATAATCACTACATGGATGTATATTTCTGGTATATATAACAGCAGGTTTCATCCCTAAATCTATTCTTTTTAACATATCCTAATAGCAACATCCAATCTTTGAGGGGGTCTCGCAGAAAACTATATATAGTAGATGTCCTATTTTAGGATTGCTTCCCAAAGCACTGTGGGGTCAGCAGTCGGGTGAAGCTATCTGAAATATGATAAATTAAAGTTTGATCCAAAGAATAGAGTTCGGAAGTTTCTCTTTTGAATTCTTTTTCAATTGAATTTGCCTTTTAGGCAACATTTAGATCTTTTCTTTAATGAAAAGGTTTATATATCATAACTTATATTCTTAGATTCCCTCACACGTCTTTGATGTGTTTGGTTCTATAGTTTCAATTTACTGTTATCTTTTTATGGGGACAGAAGCTTTTTCTGTCCGACATTGGA
>JAQUFK010000181.1 GCA_028684695.1 Methanosarcinaceae archaeon
TGAAGGCACAAATGCCTCGGAAATCGAGAAGTATAGACCCGGGCATCAGGCATTGCTAGAAGCTGGGGAGAAAGTTTTTGCTCTTTTTTTGGAATTTAAAGTTACAAAAGCCGAAGTTCGAGAAATGGCTGCAAGTAGAGCACTCTCCGCAACCCACCGGCCTGCTATGGCTTGTCTAGCTTCTCGTTTTCCCTATGGACAGCCCATAAATGCCCAGGCGCTCCAGAAAATCGAAAAAGCCGAAGAGTACCTGTTTTCTTTAGGAATTTTACAAGTAAGGGTGAGAATGCATGCAAACTTGGCCAGAATAGAGGTCCTTCCCGAAGCTTTTCCCAAACTATTAAGCCAAAGCAAAAAAATATCAAGAGGCTTTCGAGAACTTGGATTTGACTATGTAACTCTGGACCTTGAAGGGTATCGAAGCGGGAGTATGGATGAGCCCCAGGCTTTAAAAACCGAGTCCCTGAGAAAAGAAAAGAAGAAAAGAGAAAAAAAGAGGCAATTTGAATGAAAAAACCCAAAGTTTTCAAAAAAGCCTGAACCCGAGGTTATATGCCCGAACTCCTGCTCCGAAGAGCTGAAAAAAAAGATTTGCCCGAGATTCAAAAGCTCCTTTCCACCTATTTCCTTGATATGGAGGGGCTAGAATATGAAGCTTTCCTGCTTGCCGAAAAGCAAGGCCGGATACTCGGCTGTGCCGCTCTTATCCAAAGCAACTCCGGAGAGCTTGAATTTCTGGAACTTCATACAATAGCAGTCCACCCAAACCACCGGGGAAAAGGGATAGGAAAAAAACTTGTAAACGTTTTTTGCTCAGAGCTTTCCAAAGGCCTAAATATTTATGTGAGAACAACTGCGCCTCGCTTTTTTGAAAAAATAGGTTTTGAAAACCTGCCAGCAAACATAAAAACAAAGCTCTGGGCCGACTGCGCAAACTGCGAACATTTTAAAAATTGTGGGCAGACTCTACTGAAATATAAAAATACAGGGAATTAAGAAACCTCAGAGCCTGCAAGGAAAGCCTATTTTATTAAAGAAAGCTATGAAAACTTCCATGCTTACTCTTGGAATAGTAAATACCTACGATAAAATTAAAATTCTCGATGCCCACTACCGGGCAATTGCAAGAGCTGCTCCTATTTGCCATGCTTTTGGCTTTCATTTGGCTCTCTTCGATTTTCCATTTAAGCTAAGCTCTGAAGAACTTGTGGCCTTTGTAATGGACAAAACCACTATTGGAGAATCGGGAAGTTATCTAAAAATTCTCTATGAAACCAACAGGCTTTCGGTTTTTGACCTGCCAAAAAAAGGTTTTCAAGCCCAATTTGGAGACCTTGTCGTGACAAGTTCAAAACCCTTTCCGAAAAAAGAAGTAACACCCCTAAAAATTGCAGAAGGGGCTTTGCAAAATCGCTCTTTTCTTTTCCTTGTGGGGCTTGGCCGAAAAGGGCTTCCAAAAGAACTTTTTGAAAGAGGAAAATATCACCTTGACATTACTTCAAAAGGACTCTCTCTTGAAACCTGCACTGCCATCGGGGCAATTCCAGCTTATATAAAAGGGCTTATGGAAAACCTTGAAAAAGAGAGCAGCTTCTAACCCTTTGTAAATTTTTAACCTTCCAAGCCCTTAACCTGTTTTCCGGGTTTTAAAAAGAATAAAGGGCTCCTTTTTCTTTTTAAAAAAAGTCTTGGGTTTTTTCGAACCTACTTTTCCTTTTATTAAAAAAATTTTCTCAAAATACCAAAGATTTCCGGAACAAATATATACAAAGACATCTTATTAATATAGTAATTGTGGGAATGAAGAACTAATCTTTTTAGCATTTATGTGGGGTAAAGAATATATTTTAAAGCTATTTTTTGCTTGCCCCATGGATGCGCACTCCCCGAGAGACAGGAGGTTTTTTATGAGTGAGTTAAAGAGAGAATCTAAAATCCGAAAAAAGGGCAAGGAAAAAAATAGCCCTGAAAACAAATATCACTCCGTTGTTAAAGGCTACACCGACAGCCTTGACTCGGATGAACTTGAGCTTTACCGCTTTATGATGGGCGGTCTGCAGAGCAAATAATCTGCACAATCTTTTTTTATACCTAAACCTTAGAAGCCTGCATGTATGATGTGCATGCTATTCGCAAAGACTTCCCCGTTTTAAGCCATGTTGTATACCTGGACAGTACGGCAACTACTCAGACGCCAGTACCAGTCGTGGAAGCCATGAACGAATATTTCTATGAGTACGCTGGAAATCACGGAAGAGGAGCTCATCGCCTTGCCCGGGAGACCACAAATCGGTATGAAGATGCCCGGGAAAAGGTTGCCGCTTTTCTTAAAGCTGAACCCTCAAAAACCATTTTTACAAAAAACACAAGCGATGGAATCAACCTGATCGCAAACAGTTTCCCTTTTGAAGCAGGAGACCAGATTGTAACAACCCTTATCGAACATCATTCAAACCTGCTTCCCTGGCTGCGCCTGCAAAAAGCAGGAGTTGAAGTAAAAATCGTAAAGCCAGAGGGACCTGAAGGACTGATCACTCCAGAATCGATTGAAGCTGCCCTTACAGATAGAACAAAGCTTGTAGCGATAACTCAAGTTTCAAACGTCTTTGGCTCAGTCCAAGATGTCTCAAAAGTTACAAAAATTGCTCACAAAAATGGGGTAAAACTCCTAGTCGATGGAGCTCAGTCCGCAGGGCATATGCCCCTTGATCTTTCAGCCCTAAATTGCGATTTTTTCGCAACCGCAGGGCATAAAGGACTTTTGGGGCCTCAGGGAACAGGGGTGCTTTATATAAAAGAGCCTGATCTGCTTGAAAGCGCTTCTTTGGGAGGAGGTACAGTTTCTGAAGTGGAAGGACTCGATTATGTACTTGAGCCCTCTCCGGCATGTTTTGAAGCTGGAACTCCCAACATTCCAGGCGTAATCGGACTTGGAAGAGCCATAGAATACATAGAAGAGATAGGTGTCTCCGAGATTGAAAAACACGAAACCCAACTTTCCAGAGAGGCTGCAGCAAGACTTTCGGAAATGGAGCATGTTGAAGTTTATGGTCCTGAAAAAAGAGCTGGAGTTATTCCTTTCAATGTATGCGGGCTCCACGCCCATGACGTGGCCCTCATTCTTGATCAGAGCAGAAAGATCTGCGTCCGAAGTGGGCATCATTGCGCAATTCCTTCCATAAAATTCCTGAAAGTTGGGAGTACTGTTAGAGCTTCTTTTGCACTTTACAATACAGAAGAAGAAATCGAGCTCTTAATAAAGGCGATTTCGGATCTGAAAGCTCTGGTTGCCTGAAGCAATTATTTAGAAGGCAGTGACTTATAGATAATGTTTTTGAGAGCAGACCAGACAAAAGGAGATAGAAAGCGCTTCCAGACTTGGAAAAGGGCTTGAAGTGGTCGAAAAGGATCGGATAAATACATTAAAAATGCTGTCCAAAAATGTGGATGTGCTGGTCTATGACAGCCTAGCAGCCCTTTCAAAATCCTGGAACTGCGTAGGAGAAGAGCCCTTAAAAAAATTCGATCCAATCTACAATCTCCTTGCGGATTCCGGTTGTACCTCCCTTTTTCTTATGGATGATCGAGCCCACAAAAATATGCAAGGTATTACAGATTATCTGGTTTTTGGAAAAAGCTAAGTTAAGCTAAGCTAAGCTAATCCAAAAACAAAAGGCTTTGAAATTTTAAAAAACCAAAAGGAAACGGATAAAAAGATAAGTTATAAAATATCCTAAAATAAGTTATAAAATATATCCTAAAAATAGAGAAAAAGA
>JAQUFK010000182.1 GCA_028684695.1 Methanosarcinaceae archaeon
TTAACAAATTATCCGACAAAGAACTTGCAAAGCTCCGAGGGCTTGAAATCGGGTTTGTCTTTCAGAGTTTTAACCTAATCCCAAGGCTGAGTGCGCTTGAAAATGTGCTTCTGCCCACCTATGCCAATTCAAAGCCGGGCCTAAAGAGCCAAAAACGCGCAAAAAAACTCCTGAATATGTTGGGGCTTGAGTCCCGCTTGCAGCATAAACCAAGCGAACTTTCGGGAGGCCAGGCTCAAAGAGTTGCAATTGCTCGGGCCCTTATAAACGAGCCAACTCTACTCCTTGCTGACGAACCTACTGGGGCCCTGGATTCAAAGAGTGGGGCTGAAATCCTTAAGCTATTTAAAGAGTTTAAGGGGGCGGGGCGGAAAATAATAATGATTACGCACGATCCTAAAATCGCAAGTCATGCTGATAGGATCCTGGCTTTAAAAGATGGAAGAATTCAAAAGGCTTGAGGCTTTAAGAAATTTGGTTTTTGGCTTATTCAGGTGGACCCATTATGAAAACCATAAAGCACATCTGCGCAGCAGTTCTTTTCCTGCTGCTTGCATCATCCCTTATTTTCGTCCCTGCTTCTGCTGCAGTCAGTGGCCCGAATCTTAAGGTTACGCTTATTGAGATAAATCCCTACCCCGCTAAAATCGGACAGTACCTAGAATTAACCGTTCAGGTTGAAAATATAGGCAGAGAACGAGCTGAAAACGTCTTTATCGAACTTGTTCCGGATTATCCTTTCTCCCTTGACTCTCCGGCCAATTCCGTACAAAATGTAGGGGCCCTTGCCCCGGAAAAAATTGCCACAAAAGAATTTTATCTTTTTGTTGATAAAAATGCCCAGAAAGGAACTCGTTCTATAGACGTTCGCACCCAGACTAAAAAAGACGCTCCATGGAGTGAAACTAGTTTTGAAATCCGTATTGGAAGCGAAACATTTGATAGCAAGGGAACGGTTGAGTTAGAAGCAATCGTCTCAGATCCAGAAGTTTTCATGCCCGGCGATCGAGGCACGGTTACTCTGACACTTAGAAATACTGCAGAGACTCCCACTATAACTATTGGGGAAAAAGATTATGATACTAATGCCAGAATACAGTCTGCAGTACTCAGTTCTTCCGGAAAAGAGCTTCTTGTCAGAAATCAGCCTTTTGGGGATATGGGTATTTTGGGGCCCGGAGATAAAATCGATCTCACTTTCAATGTGGAAGTTGCCGAGGAAGTAAAAGACGGAACTTACCCTCTGGAACTTGCGATAGAAGGAAACTCTTTTAACTATAACAGCAGGAAGAACATCCCTCTTGAAGTGGATTCTTCAAACATTATGGTGATTCCCTCCAAACCTCTTGAATTGAGAAACGGAAGGGCAACACTTGAGTTCGATGTTGCAAACACTCACCCAAACGAGTTTAATTCTGTAAGCATAAGGCCTGAAGCTGAAGGCCTCGAGTTTTACCCTGTCGACTATTTCATAGGGAATATGGACCCGGACGAACTTTTCACAATCGAATTTGAAGCTTCGCTTGCAGCCCCAGTTGAGCCAAGCTTTGAGCCTGGCAAGGCCAAGGATGAAGAAGGAAAGCTTGCTGCTCCTTCCTCTTCGCTTTCCGGGCCTATTAACCTGAGTCTGACTGCAAGCTATAGCAACGGGATCAACCGCCATGAAAATTCCGTCAGCAACCTGCAGCTTTCCCAGGTTTCCATAAGCAAGGAAAGCAGTTCAATTCCGCTTTTTGTAGGGTTCGGACTGATAGGCTTGATACTGGCTGGAATTTTTATTTACAGGAAGAAAAAGAAGCGACAAAACTAAACCTGCTCTTTTTTCTAAGCCTAAATTTCCTCTGAGGTAAGATAAATGATCGAATTCAAGCAGGCAGTCCGGATTGCCGCAAGTAGTATCGCAAGTGCAAAACTGCGCTCGGTCCTAACTACCCTTGGAATTGTCATAGGAGTTGCCGCAGTAATTACAAATGCTTCTCTTGGGGCTAGTTTCAACCAGTATTTTACGAATCAGGTAACTTCTCTTGGCTCAAATTTTATTATGGTTTATAGCAATCAGCCCAACCTTTTTTATGAAAATGAGCTGGACCTCGTAAAAAATTCCCCGGGAATTACAGGGGTTTCTCCCATAAAAGGCTCCAATGCGGACCTCACCTTTCGTTCGGAAACTAAAAATGTGGGAATTGACGGGGTGGGAGAAGAGTTTGGCCGGGTGCAAAATATTCAGATGGAAGAGGGGAGTTTTCTAAAAGATACAGATGGGTATGCTGTAGTGCTTGGCTACAATATTGCAAACGAAAAATTCTCCCGAAAAATAGCTCATAGAAATAATGTGGAAATTTCTTTTCGGCAGGAAGACGGCACAGTAATTACAAAAAAATTCAAAGTAAAAGGGATTTTAAAAGCCTCTGAAGAGACTATTGTAGGAGGAGCTCAAAACACAGACTGGGCCATCTATATTCCGATTTCCGTTATGAATGATATAAAAGGCGAAAAAGACTACATAGCTTTTTTTACCATGACCGACTCCCTTGAAAATGTTCGGGAAGTTTCGGATGAGCTCGATGAGAGACTTGCCCGAAATTTTGGAGTTCCCAAAAGGGATCTGGAAAAAGCCGATGCCAAACCTTATACGATTTTTAATCAGGCAGAGATCCTTGAACAGACCGGAGCTTTAGGCGACGCGCTTAGTTCCTTTCTCCTGGCAGTGGCCTTAATTTCTTTGCTTGTAGGCTCAATTGGGATCATGAACATCATGCTTGTAACCGTTACGGAGCGTACCCAGGAAATCGGGATTATGAAATCGCTTGGATATAATAGTTCAGGTATCCTTTTCCTTTTCTTGCTAGAATCAGTTATGGTGAGTCTTTTTGGAGGCATTCTTGGAACAGTGCTTGGAGGCCTCGGCGCTTATTTGCTCGAAACAGCCCTAAAACTTCCTCCGGTTTTTCCCATAATCCTAATTCAAATCGGGGTACTAATTTCTGTTTCCGTAGGAGTTGTAGCCGGAGTTTATCCAGCCCGAAAAGCCGCAAAAATGAATCCTGTGGATGCCTTAAGACATCAATAACTTTTAAGGTCAGAGAAGGAAGTTCAAGGAATAAAAGGTAAATAAATATTTTATAAAGCTTCTTTTTCAAGCAGCATCTCAAGATAGGAAGTCCTTATAGATTCCGCCTTTCCAAGTCCGATTCGTTTTAGAAATTCAAAAAGCTTAGCTCGGCTAGCCTCAAGCTTGCTTTCTTCTCCGGCTAGGATTTCCACTTCAAGAAACTCTCCTAGGCCTTCTACGGTATCCAAGCAGACACTCAGTTCTTCAAGCCTAAAAACTTCCCGCGTTTTTTGAACAGTTCCGGCCTCAGCAAAGCCAAGCGCATGCAGAATCTGCGTTGTAGGGCCTGCTTCAACAAAAGTTTCAACCTCTTTTCGAGTTTTGGAAACTGCATCTAATTTCGGACCTTTATAAGTCAAGACACTTTTTCCATCCAGACTCCGTATTCGAAGAGCCTCGTCCGTCTTTGCAAAATCCCGGTATGGAGCTGCAAAATAGATATCGGACTGCTTTTCTGACTTTCCTTTTTCAGCTCCTAGCTTTTCTAGAAGAGAACGGATGCGGGCGTGTTCGGCCCGCACCTTAACCTCAACTTCTATCATAGTTTCCGATTCCTCCGGGCAATTCAGAAATTCTAATCCACAGTTCCGGTTCAATCCACAAACCGGGCTGAGTCAGATTTTGTTTTTTCAGGTCTCTGCAGGCACGAACTTGGTTCCATAAT
>JAQUFK010000183.1 GCA_028684695.1 Methanosarcinaceae archaeon
GTCCTTTGTAAAGCGGATTGCAACCTCGTAGTCCTTGACATGGATTCCAATATTTTCAAGCACAGAAATACAAAGTTCATATTGCTGCATGAACTGGGCTGTGGCTTGATCCATATCTGCACAGAGAGAGTGCATATCAGGCATGGTAAAAGCCCTGAGTCTTCGAAGCCCAACGAGTTCTCCTCGCTGTTCCTTCCTGAAACTGTAACGAGTCATCTCAATCATTCTCAGGGGGAGGTTTTTGTAGGAAATGGTCATGTCATGGTTCATCAAAAACTGCCCAAAGCAGGCTGCAAAGCGCAAAAACATCTGCCTTTTGTCCGACTCGATTGAGTACTGTCTGGCCGGAAAGCGGTCCAGATACTTTTTTAGAGTCGGATGGTTCATATCATACATTATAGGCGTTTCTACTTCCATGGCCCCAAACTTCGAAGTCACGTCAAGCACGTAGTTTTCAAGAAGAGATTTGACAAGCCTTCCTTTTGGGTAATAGCGCATGTTTCCAGAATCCGATCCAGGTTCATAATCCGCAAGCTCAAGCCTGCGCATAAGTTCCACATGTGGGGGCGCTTTTTCTACAAGGCGGCTTTTTGAGATTTCGTAGTTTACCAAATCCCGAAGCTTTGGATAAGCGCTCAGGTCAAAATCCTCAACTGCATGCAGCTTCCCGTCTGGAGTTAGGATACGCCAGTAGGATTTAGCACTATCTTCGGCTTTTAAAGCCTCAGAGACCACTTCTTTCTTTTCCTCTTTGGAAGCTTCCACCTTTTCGGCTGCAGGAGCCGTGCTTTCGGGCAGAATTGTCCTGGATAGTTCCGAAAGAGGGTGTCCTTTGCAGCTTACCTTAAAAGCTTTATACCAGCCAAATGGGGCTCTTTTAACCTCAAATTTATCCTTTAAGGCCGCTTCAATAGCTTTGAGAACTTTAATTGCCACTTTAGGAGAGGAGAGCTCTGAACTCAGATGAGCGTAAGGGTAGAGCATTATGCGCTCAGTTTTGATCTGGGCTGCAACTTTTTCGATTTCAGCAACCGTCTTTTCAACACTTTCGCCCGGATTTGCCTCGTCCGCTTTTTCCACTGCCATAAAAGCGGTAAGAGCTTCCTCAAGCCTTCCGGCTTTTAAGGATTCTTCGATTTTTTCAGCGACAGGAGTTTCTTTTTTGGTTTCGTATTCAATATAATCAGAATGAATAAGTAATAACTGCATTTAATCACCTGTATTCATCAAAATGCCTGGCTCCTCTTAAGTTCAGAGTCGG
This sequence comes from Methanosarcinaceae archaeon, assembly GCA_028684695.1. GTDB lineage: Archaea > Halobacteriota > Methanosarcinia > Methanosarcinales > Methanosarcinaceae > JAQVBP01. Next base: position 1,262 of record JAQUFK010000183.1, read on the forward strand.
GTATAAGCTTGAAGTTTCTTGATTGCATCTCAGCTGCAGGCTTTAAAACCTACCCGCTTCCGGGATATAAAGAAGAATATCTGACAGTTCTAACAGCCTACAGTGATATAAAATAATCCCTTTCAAAGTAATTGAAAGCTAATCCCAAATATAGAATAATATATTAGTTTTACTTTTTGCAAGGTTTTTCCTGCATGCAATCCAGGTTTTCTGGTATTTCAAGGTTTTTGAGTTCAGAGTTTTGCTTGAGGATTTCAGGATGAATTGTCTCCTGATACGCTCTATAAGCCGCAACAAGGGCTCCAAGCAGGATAGGAGCTGCAAAAAAACCTGCAATCCCGCCTACAAAGGCTCCTCCAAGAAAAGCCAGCATAAGAAGCATGGGATGAATCTTGGATTTTATGCTGGTCAGATAGGGTCTTAGGAAAAGTTCGGGAGGGCCGTAGATTACAAGGGATGAGACCAGAAGAAAAATAAAAGCACTTTCAAATCCCTGCTCAAAATAACGAAGCACTGCAAGTGGAATCAGCACCATGTAACCTGCAAAAAGCGGGATTACTGAGGCAATAAAAATAAGGGTTGCAAGCGCAAGCACATGAGAAAAACCAAAGGCATAAAAGACAATAACTGAGGTTACACTTACGGTCAGGGCAGCGTAGGCATTGCCTATAAACACTCCTGTAAGAATAAGATCAAGATGGGCTGCATACCTGTTAAGAGGCGCCTTGTATTCTTCAGGCACTACCGAAAGCACAGCACAGTAGAGCTTATCCCCATCGGAAAGCAGGAAATAACAAAGCAGCATGGCAACAATGAAATTGATGACAAACATCCCGATGCCCCAAGCATAGGAAATGAATCCTATTCTGCCTATTGCAGGCAAAAGCGAGGTTAAAAGGTTCCAGACCATGCTGTTGATTTCTTCAAGATATTGTTCAGGAATTTCTAAAGAACGCACAAAAGCAAAGATTTCTCCTATAACTTCACTTTGGTGTTCCAGAATCCAAGAAACCTGGTTTAAAATCTGAACCACACCGACTCCTATTATGAAGACAATAGGAATAAAGATACAAAGACTTGCTATAAGAGCTCCGAGCCGCCTGTGTTTTTTGAACTTTTTGCGAATGGGTCTGGCAATATAGGCAAAGACTAACCCCAGCACGATTCCGTCTGCAAGGGGCAAAAGGATACGAATAGCAAAAAAAATGAGGAAAGCTACAACTAAAGCCGCCCCGATTTTCCAGCGACTGGCTATTAGCTGGCTTACGCCGTCTGGAGCTTGAGTAAAGGTCGTTTTTTTCCTATTTTGCGACTCTTTTTTGTTTTCTTTGTTTCCTTCAAATTGCTTTGCCGACATTTGCTTTTATTTAATTCAGGTTTCTTTCGGATTAATTCTTCGAGCTTGAATTCTCCTGTTTTTCAGGAAGTTCTTTTTCCTCATCCACAAGAATGTTGATATAGTATTTATCTATAGTGGAGCTTGATGCTGTTGCTTGTTTTAGACTACCTTTAAAGCTTAGATATAGAACCACTTTGACTGCTCTGAACTTAGGAAGCTTTTCAGCTTCCCAATAACCTTTTTTACAAGCTGTCTCTTCCTCTTCTGTAGAAGGAAATTAAGATCATGAAGTTCAGAATTTGATGCCAAAGGGTTTTTTCTCCTTTCTTCTATAAGCTCCCCATTCTTTTAAATAGCGTGGGCTACATTTTATTCTACAATGATAAGTGATGTGCTGAAGGTTTTCAGGGAACTTGATAAAAAAGATTTCAGAATCCTTACGGGCATTGAAATGGGTATGAAACATTTTGAGTGGGTCCCCGTTGAAGACCTGAATAAATATACAAAACTTCCTGCTGAAAAACTGGAATACAGACTGAAAAAACTCATAGAAAAAAAGCTTGTCGTAAGAACTTTTCAGCCCTACGAAGGCTACCAGATCTATTTTGAAGGCTATGATGCTCTTGCCCTTAACACCTTTGTGAAAAGAAAAACAGTCTCTGCCATAGGCGACGAAATCGGGGTTGGAAAAGAGTCCGTAGTCTTTGAAGCTATAAAGGAGCCTGAACTTGCGATTGGAGAGCCGATTCCAGTAATAATAAAGTTTCACAGAGAAGGCCGAACCAGTTTTAAACAAGTGAAACGAACCCGAAACCATATTGGAGACAGGGAACACTTTTCTTGGATTTATGCAGCCCGACTTGCAGCGCAACGGGAGTTTGAAATCCTTAAGAGCCTTTATCCGGAAGTTTCGGTCCCGCGTCCTCTTGACCAAAACCGACACGCAATTGTTATGGAAATTGCAAAAGGAAGCCTTCTTGCCAAAACAAAAATCCTTGAGCCTGAGGAGTATCTGGATGAAATCTTCAGACAAGTGCAACTCACCTATGCTCTTGGAATTATCCATGCTGACCTTAGCGAATACAATATTTTCGTAAGTGAAGAGGGGGTCCAGTTTATAGACTGGCCTCAATACGTAACAATAAAACACCCTCATGCAGCTGAATTGCTTGAGC
>JAQUFK010000184.1 GCA_028684695.1 Methanosarcinaceae archaeon
CCACTAAAACAAGGATTGAAACAAAAGATAAAATCCGGCCGTCACCTCTCCACGAGGCAAATTCGAATGAAACATCCACTAAAACAAGGATTGAAACTGGCTTCCAAAATTTCTGAAGGTGTTTCTTTTATGTATTCGAATGCAACATCCACTAAAACAAGGATTGAAACGAAAAGAGCTACAGATTAGATTTAATTCTATAAACGGAGGAGAATTCGAATGCAACATCCACTAAAACAAGGATTGAAACTTACTATAAATACTTATTGTTTTTTAGAGGGGTAGGGTATGATACCCTAACCCTCAAAACATTCGAATGCAACATCCACTAAAACAAGGATTGAAACCCATATCCTGAGTCAGTTCCGTTTTTCATTACTGATGTTATTATTCGAATGCAACATCCACTAAAACAAGGATTGAAACAATGTTGATAACTGGCGGAGGGGTAAACATGAAAATGTATTCGAATGCAACATCCACTAAAACAAGGATTGAAACAAGCTATCATCTGCGAATATTTCGGAAATGAATTCGAATGCAACATCCACTAAAACAAGGATTGAAACACGTATTCGCCGCTTCCTATCTTGCGGCCATCCTCATTCGAATGCAACATCCACTAAAACAAGGATTGAAACTTGTACTGGATACAAAGTGGACTCCAGAGGGGCCGTATTCGAATGCAACATCCACTAAAACAAGGATTGAAACGTGGCATGGCATCAGATCCACGACCTTCCACAGTCATATTCGAATGCAACATCCACTAAAACAAGGATTGAAACTCGTTTTCCCTAAAATTTCAGATACCGGGACCAGCTATTCGAATGCAACATCCACTAAAACAAGGATAAATAACTTTAATTATATCTATTTTAAGTTGAAAACTACATAGGATAGATTAATATTGGGGAATTAATTATATTATAATAATATTTTGAATAATTTGTCGATTTTTGCTAATACAAAAACCCTGATAGTCGACAAATTAAATAACTTTTAAACTCCTCTAATCCTAATTTTTTAATTCGTAGAAACGCCTTTTCAGGGATTCTTATAAAACATTTTTATAATATAGAGGCCTCGTTTACTTTGTAGAAATAATTATGTAAAGAGATAGAAACACGACGAAACTAAATAATATTTGTAGAACGAAATAAAATGAAATTAATTGAAGGAAATTTAATGAAATTAATTGAAGGACTTGGCTCTCTTTGGGAAACAGCTAGGACTGTTATTCCTATAACCGCACTATTGGTTTTTTTCCAATTAGTTATATTAAGAAAACCAATAGTAAATGTAAAAAATATAATAGCTGGATTCTTCTTAAGCATCTTTGGACTACACTTTTTTTTAAAAGGTGTATCCTTGAGTTTGCTTCCTTTAGGAGATAGTGTAGGAAAAAACCTAGTTATTTTAAAACATAAATGGGTTATTATTCTCTTCTCTTTTATCTTAGGATATACAGGAACCCTTGTAGAACCTGGATTAAAAGCCTTAGCCTTAGAAGTAGAAGAGATCTCTATTGGGGCAATCTCAGAAAAAGTACTAATTCAAACTGTAGCTGTTGGTTTTGGCTTTGGAATGGCCTTGGGAATTTTTAAAATACTAAACAACATTCCAAATTTTAAAATAATAGCTCCTCTCACCGTTGTAGTATTTATATTACTCTTTTTTGTTCCAGAAGAATTTATTGCTATAGCTATGGATTCAGCAAGTTCGACTACAGGACCTGTTAATATCCCATTAAATATGGCTATAGCTTTGGGCTTATCTAAAATAATGGATAGTTCGGATCCACTTATGAATGGATTTGGAATAATTGGGCTCACCTCATTGGGCGCAATGATCTCTGTACTAATTTTAGGTTTAATCAGTAAATTATAAAAGGGGCATTTCACATGCAAGAAGTCCTTTGTATTGTAGCAATAGTCGAAAGAGGAAAAGCAGATAAAATTGTAGAGGATGCAAAAAAAGCAGGAGCTAAAGGAGCAACAATTCTTTATGGAAGAGGTACAGGGGAAAACGAAGTTCAAAAATTTTTAACGATACAAATAGAATCATCTAAAGAAGTAATCCTTATTTTAAGTGAAAAAAAGAAATACAAACCTATTTTGAGAGCGGTTATTGAATCAGGGAAATTAGAAAAACCAGGCACAGGGATTGTATTTACTCTTCCGATATTTAATTTAGTAGGCCTGCATTATAGAGAAGAATTAAAAAAGAATAATGAATAAAGAAAGGCCCTCCTATGACCCAAAAAAAGATGAAAAAGGAGTTTTCTAAATTTTTATAATTTTTAATTCAAACAAGCTTCTCTATATTTTTCAAATCCGAGCCTGTCTAACAAAGCTCCAAACCTTTCTCCCTCGAGTCCAAACTCCCTGTAGTATGCAAGAGTTTTTTCCAGAAGCAAAAAAAGTTCGGCTTCGGCTGCGAGTTCAAGGACCTTTGTTCCGGGTCTTGGCTTGCGCCCCACTTTGCCCCCCACAAAGACAGTATAGCCAACTTTTTCAGCTTTTATAGCAGCCTTCCTACAAGCTGAGATACATTCTCCGCAGAAACTACATTTATCCAAATCGAGCTTGAGTTTTTCATCTTCAAGAAAAAGAGCTCCCATTTTACAGGTTTTGACACAAAGCCCACAGCTTACGCAATTTTCTTCTACAAGTTTGGGCTTGACTGTGCCCATTATCCCAAAATCGTTTTCCTGAGGCTTTAGACAAGCTGCAGGACAGCCAGTTACCGCCACCTTAAACTTTTTTGGAGCGAAACTTCCAAAGTATTTTTCATCAATTATTCCGGCAATTTCGGGACAGTTAATAAGCCCGTGGTTGCAGACAGTGTTTCCCTGACAAGCCACAATTCCTCTGACCTTTTGCCCAGTTGCCCCTCCCGCAAGCCCAAATTTATCCATTTCTTCAAATATCTTATCCGCATCTTCTGCTTTTACAAAAGGAATCTCGATTCCCTGCCTTGAGGTGATATGGAGATGTCCAGCCCCGTATTTGAGGGAAGCATCAGCAATTGCCTTTAAGGCCTCAGCTTCAAGGCGACCGCCTGTTATATGCAGGCGCATTGAAAAATTGTTTTCCTGCCGCTGAGGAAGAAAACCTTTGTTTTTTAGAGTAGCCAAATCAATTTTTTTTGTGTTCATTAAGCTCACCTCAACGGGAGGCATTGAATTGGGAATATATATAAATTGTGTTATTCTCCGGAATTTCGGCTTAGAACAAGAAAAGAAAAGCTCTGAAAGCTTAAAACAGAAACAGGAAAAGAAACTGAAAAAGAAAAAATAAGATTAATAAACTAAAAAAAGGCCCGAAAAATTCGCCTTTTTTTCGGAAGCTCAGAGGAAAAAAAACACATCCATTTGGACAAAAAACATGTAAAGTCCAGTTCCTACAAAGATACTGAGCATGGCGTTTCGCTTCCAAGCGTGCAGAACTGCAACCACTCCAATGGCTAGAAGTTCCGGGAGTCCGTACGGGGCTTTGAGCCACTGAACATCTTTTAGGCAGAAGATAACCAGCAGCAAGAGAATCATTGGGGGAAGGTTCTTTTCAATTGTAGCTATGGATTTTGGGGGAGCTCTTGAACTAAAGCAGATAAAGGGCAAGACCCTTGTGGCAAAAGTTGCAAGAGCCAAGACTGCAATGATTACCAACATATGTGCCGTATCAAACATTAACGTTCCTCCTTATTTGGGTTTTTAGCCGGATGCTCTGAA